>ASHK01000348.1 GCA_000695745.1 Vibrio madracius
ATTGCCTATTCGTTAGGTCTATATTTAACCTCTATAACCAATGAAACTAGTGTTCTTTACCTATCACTAGGGGCGCTTGTCGGATTAGGCTTAAGCGCAACAAGCTACGTTATTATTCTTGGGGCGGTGGCGAAAGTAGTCCCTGCCGAACATGCAGCAAAAGCATTTGGTTTAACAACAGCAGCCGGATCATTTGGCATGTTTGCCATGATTCCAGGTGCTCAATTAATGCTTGAAGATATGGGTTGGCAAGGTGCATTACAAGGGTTTGCAGCGCTATGTACTGTGATGATAGCTTTCGCACTCTTTATGAGGTCTTCACAACAAAGCAGTGCAAGTAAAACCGTAGTAGAGGAAAATAACTTGACGCTCAAGCAAGCACTGAATGAAGCGTTTCACCACAAAGGTTATTGGTTAATTCATGCGGGCTTCTTTGTTTGCGGCTTTCATGTCATGTTCATTGCTACCCATTTGCCAAGTTATCTTGCTGACAAACATTTGCCAGCAAACAGCGCAGCTCTTGCGCTCGCCTACGTTGGTATTTTCAATATTTTTGGCTCCTACTTTTGGGGACTAATGGGTGACAAATTCAGTAAACGCCATGTCATGTCGATGTTGTATCTATTTAGAACCGTAGTGATTGCAGCCTTCGTGACATTTCCCGTCACTGAGTACACGGCAGCTTGGTTTGGTGGTGCTATTGGTTTCTGTTGGCTAGGGACKAGTGCCATTAACATCAGGGTTAGTTCGCCAGATTTTTGGGGCCCGCTATCTTTCTACCTTGTATGGACTGGTGTTTTTTACTCACCAAGTGGGCAGCTTTTTAGGTGCATGGGCCGGCGGCCGAATTTATGACTATTATGGCTCTTACGAACCGATTTGGTGGTCGACGGTGGTCCTTGCCTTTATTGCAGCATTGATTCATTTGCCTATCAATGACAAACCATTGCGAGTTGCCGCCAACGCTTAATGAAAAAAAGCCCCTCTAACAAGAGGGCAACAGTACCATCGCTTATAGTTATAGTGATATGCCAGTAAATTTAGGCCGCTCGCTAATTGTTTGATCCAATGGAATCGCGCGATAACTGGAAATTGTGTTCAAATGCGATTAACCAAAGTCACCATTTACATAACCTTGAGTACGGTCATCCGCTGGGTTTGAGAAAATAATCGGTGTGTCATTATGCTCAACCAGCTCTCCCATTAGGAAAAAGGCCGTGCGGTCTGAGATACGACGAGCTTGCTGCATTGAGTGAGTCACGATAACGATGGTGTAGTCTTTCTTAAGCTCTTCCATCAACTCTTCAATTTTATGTGTCGCGATAGGGTCAAGGGCTGACGTTGGTTCGTCCATTAGAATGACATCCGGTTCCATTGCAATAGTGCGTGCAATACACAGACGTTGCTGCTGACCACCTGATAAACCAAACGCATGCGACTTAAGACGGTCTTTCACTTCATCCCAAAGTGCCGCACCACGCAAAGAGCGCTCTACCACCATATCAATGTGTTTCTTGTCTTTGATACCTTGAGCACGCAGACCATACGCCACATTCTCATAAATGCTCATCGGGAATGGATTAGGTTTTTGGAAAACCATACCGACTTTAATACGTAGGTCAGCCACATCGATATTGCCATAGATGTCTGTGCCATCCATCTCGAGCTTACCGGTGATTTTTACCCCTTCAATCAAATCGTTCATACGGTTTAAGCAACGTAGCAATGTTGATTTACCGCAGCCTGAAGGACCAATCAACGCCGTCACTTGACGAGTTGGAATTGGTAAGTTGATCGATTTCAGTGCTTGGTTCTCACCGTAGAAAAGGTCAAGGTTTTCAATATTAAATTTGTTCATAGTCTTCATCTCTAAATTCTTTGTCGTGCAATGTGGTCGTATTTAAAGTGGCGAAGCTCTTTATGGTCTGGCTCTGCCACTCGACGCCAATAATCTCTATTAATACGTTGCTGTATTGAAGCGGCTAGCAATAAGCTTGGTTAGCATATTGATAAGTAGTACCACTACAATCAATACCGTTGCTGTGCCATAAGCTTGGTTCCACTCTTCGATTGTGAACAGTTCCGTTGTGAGTTTATAAAGGTGAACCGTTAGTGTACGACTGAGTCCATCAATGAATCAGGAATACGTGCCACCATACCCGCGGTTAAAAATACTGGGCAGACTCACCAATTACACGACCAATACTAAGAATGACCGACGTTAAGATACCTGGCATTGCGCTTGGCAAAATAAGGCGCCAGATAGTATAGATTTTTGAAGAACCAAGCGCGTACGAACCTTCACGGTAAGTTTGCGGCACCGCCATTAGTGCTTCTTCTGTAGTACGAATGATAACAGGTAGGATCAAGATACTCAGTGTGAGTGCGCCAGAAAGAATTGAGAAGCCCAAACCAAGAATAACCACGAAGAACGTCATACCAAATAGAACCGAAGATAATCGACGGAATACCTGCCAAAGATTCGGTACAAAAACGAATAACCTTCACTAATTTGCTGCCAACTTTCGCATACTCAGTCAAGTAGATAGCGGTCATAATGCCCAGTGGCGCAGCGACAGCAATTGATGCGATAACCATGTAGATGGTCGACACAATCATTGGGAAAATACCGTGCTCATCGCCAGTACGCGTATAGTTATCGGTAATAAAGCTCCAGCTTACGTGTTGAAGGCCATTGGAAAGGATGTACCAAATAATCCAGAACAAGAAACCCACGGTCAGAGCAGCAGCTGCCCACACAAACGCATTCAAAACCGCATCTTTGTTTTGGCGCGCTTTTTTTAGTTTAACTGTATCCATAATGATTACTTCGCTTTCTCACGGTTCAAGTAAAGTAGTGCAGCGTTTAGCATCATGATAAACACCAATAACACTACGCCTGTCGCATACAGTGCGTTAGCGTGAACACCACTTGCGTAAGACATTTCAATGGCAATATTTGCTGTTAGAGTACGCGCGGAATCCAGAATACTGCCAGGCATCGCAGGCGCGTTACCCATTACCATGATGATTGCCATGGTCTCACCCAGTGCGCGACCAATACCAAGAATCACGCCAGTCATAATGCCTGAACGAGCCGCCGGTACGAGTAATTTGAAGATGGTATAAATCTTTGAAGCGCCAAGTGCTAGCGACCCTTCTTTGTATGTGCGAGGGACCGCACGAATCGATGTTTCAGAGACGGTAATGACCGTTGGAAGAATCATCACACCTAACACAATGATACCCGCTAGAATCGTGTTACCCGCAGGCACGTTAAAAATCTGCTGAATCAAAGGGACAATGATGACTAGACCAAAGAAGCCGTAAACTACCGAGGGAATCCCCGCCAATAGTTCAACCGCAGGACGGATAATGTCAGCCAAACGCTTGGGAGCAATTTCTGCGATAAAGATGGCGGTTAGTACACCGACTGGCACACCAACTACAACCGCACCAAGAGTAGAAACCACCGACGCTACAATCATAGTAGCAACACCGTAGAGTGCTGGTGGAAGCCAGTTTTGGCCTAGAACAATGCCAGAAACGCCTACTGCTTGGAAAGCAGGAAGACTTTCTTTGAAGATAAAGTAAGCAATAACCGCTAGCGATACGATACCGATGATTGCACTGGTAAGGAAAAGTCCATGGAAAATTCGTTCGTTCCAATCTACTCGCTTTTGAGCCTTCAGGCCACTATCACGAGCTATGGACTGAGTCGCTTCGTTATTCATAAGCTTCTCACTATTTGTTGCGATGGTCATAATTCGTTTCTACTCGTCGAAAAATCGAGTTAAACATATAAAAGGCTCAGCCCTAAACGGTGGGCTGAGCAAGGTATTCATTGTTTACTGCAGAGATTAGTTAACCGAGATGTAACCTTTGTTCTCTACGATTGCTTGAGCTTCGTCAGTCAGCATCCAATCAAGGAATTTCTGAGTTTCAGCAGATGGTTTACCTTGTTGGTAAAGTACTAGGAAAGGACGAGCAACTTTGTATGAGTCGTTCTTAACGTTATCTACCGTCGCTGGCGTGCCATCAATTTCTAGAGCATGCACTGAATTATCAACAGTACCTAGTGAGATGTAGCCAATTGCGTACGGGTTGCTTGCTACCATAGTTTTGAGAGCGCCGTTGCCGTTAGCCACTTGAGCGCGCTGAGAGATAGCGGTTACTTTCATGCCGTTGATCTTTTGCTTCAGGCTCATGATGTCTTCAAATGCACCACGTGTACCAGAAGCCGTATCACGAGTAATAGCAACGATAGGCTTGTCAGCACCACCCACATCTTTCCAGTTGCTGATCTCGCCTTTGTAGATTGCTGTTACCTGTTCAGACGTTAGACCTTTTAGGTCGTTTGCTGGGTTAACAACAACGGCAATACCATCGCGTGCAACGACTTCTTCTACTAGCGTTGCTTGTTTTTCTTCTTCTTTAAGCGCACGAGAAGACATACCCATGTCTGCTGAGCCGTCTTTCGCTGCACGTACACCTGCGGAAGAACCTGGTCCTTGTACTTCAATGAAAACATTTGGGTTTGTTTTCATGTATGTTTCAGAGAAAACTTCCATCAGTGGAGTTACGCTGCTAGAACCTACCGCAGAGATAGTTTCTTTAGCTGAAGCTGGAGTCACTGCTAGTGCGCCTAGTAGAGCGATTGCACCGATAACTGTCTTTTTCATCACAATTTCCTTTATTGGCTTAATTGCCGAGTTTCATTTGAACGCTGACAAGGTTAGTGCCCGAATATGACAGTTGTGTTTCACTTAGTTGAAAGGTGTGTGACAAATAACAAAAGCATCGAGTTCAACACTTGGGATAAGATCACATAAAAATCAGCAAGTTAGTGACAAAGTAAAAGATAAGACCAGATATGACCGTCGAATTATTTCAATTCAATGACTGTCATAAAGGCTAGGTTTGAGTGCGAACTGGTAAAAAAAGAGCCTGAGAGGCTCTTTTTTATTGAACTTACGCGTCTTCAGACGGTTTTGGTTTTTTCTTCGGGATGAATACTGAATCACCCACCGCAACATTTTTGTAGAAGGTTTTATCACGCTGCGCAGGCTTCTT
>ASHK01000349.1 GCA_000695745.1 Vibrio madracius
TTGATGGTCTTGTTATTGACCCGTGCATTCCAACAAGCTGGCCAGGTTTTGACGTCACTCGTGAATGGCAAGGTGCGACCTACCATATCAAAGTCACCAACCCTAACCATGTTAGCAAAGGCGTCACAAGTCTCACCCTAAACGGTGAAGATATCCAAGGTGCTATCCCTGCACAACCTGCAGGTAGCGTTAACCAAGTCAACGTTGTTCTCGGCTAATCAAAAGCCTGAGTTGACCATAATCATGAGCCCTACGGGGCTCTTCTCAAGGAGCAATGTATGATCAAATTTGGAACAGGCGGGTGGCGCGCTTTTATTGGCGAGGAGTTCACTCGTGATAACGTCAAATTGGTAGCGCAAGCGCTGGCTAATATCATCAATGATGAAAACGTCGCGGAACGAGGATTTATCATTGGTTATGACCGACGCTTTTTATCGGACAAAGCGGGACGCTGGTTTGCCGAAGTGCTCGCTGCGAACCAAATTCCGGTGCACTTTATCAATAAGTTTGTGCCAACACCCATCGTGATGTTTAAAGCCAAAAGCATGAACTGCGCTTACTCGGCTTGCATCACTGCCTCTCACAATCCTGCTGATTACAACGGCATTAAAGTGTTTATTGAAGGTGGTCGTGATGCCGATGAAGTGATCACTGAAAAAATAGAGTCTCAAATCGAGACCTTAACTGCTGCAGAGGTAAAGTCTGTTGACTTTGAGCACGCTGTGGACAGTCAACAGATCATCGAAATTAACCCAATGAACGAGTTTGTCGACTCAATTATTGCGCTTATTGATATCGAGTCCATTAAAAAGCCAATCTACGCGTGTTGATCGACCCGATGTTTGGTGTAGCCAAAAATGCCCTGCAAACCGTCTTGATTAATGGTCGCTGTGATGTCGATGTAATTAACGATGGGAAGAACCCTGATTTCGGTGGACTTATGCCATCCCCTAGCGCCGCTACTCTATATCGCTTAAAACACTTAGTGGCAGCAGAAGAATACGATATTGGTATCGGTACTGATGGCGACGCTGATCGCTTAGGAATTATTGATGAAAAAGGGAACTTTATTCATCCCAACGAAGTCTTGATGCTGCTTTATTACTACCTTCTTGAATACAAAGGTTGGAAAGGCTCAGTAGTGCGTAACATCGCCACCACTCACCTACTCGACAAAATCGCACAAAGTTATGGTGAAAAGAGCTTTGAGGTTCCCGTAGGCTTTAAGCACATCAGTGCCCAAATGGAGGCAGACGACTCATTAATCGGCGGTGAAAGCTCCGGCGGTTTAACCATACGTGGTCATATCAAAGGCAAAGACGGAGTATTTGCTTCTAGCTTATTGGTAGAGATGCTTAGCGTCACCAACAAAAAAGCTCTCTGAACTACTTGATGAGATATACAGCAAATACGGTTATGCCTATACAGCGGAAGGTGATTGCACCTTCAAGCCAGCTCAAAAGGACAGCCTTTACCATAAGATTTATGTCGAGAAGTCTCTGCCTGAATTCGATTACGAGGTAGAGAAAGTGAGTTATTCCGATGGAGCAAAAGTTTACTTCAAAAACGGGGGGTGGGTCATTGCTCGCTTTTCTGGTACCGAGCCACTATTGCGTATTTTTTGTGAGATGGAAGATAAAGCGCAAGCAGAATATGTTCTTCAGCAGATGAAGACTTCTTGTCTTTATAGGCTCTGCGTCCTCGTCTTCTTACCGTATATTGGGTTGAGTCACCTTTCAATCCAAGTAAATAGTAAGAAGCTCCCTATAGGTGAAGAACATTTTGCCCGGTGACTGTCGCCGGGCTTTTTTGTCCCTAGTCATTGGGGACGACACTTTATGCCCCAAGAGTGACCTTTCGCCTTATTTAAGCAAAAGCCACAATACCTTGTGACTCTACGCTCACCGCCACACTCTGGCCAACCTCTAATGCTTCCATCGACGTACCCAGGACCTTAGTACCCTCAATATCTACCACATAGCGACAATGATCGCCCATAAAGTGTTGCTCGAGAATAGCTATAGCGCTGCTATCTGAGGCACTTAACTGGACGTGTTGTGGTCGAACAAGCAACTGACATTCAGCTCCCTGATCCA
>ASHK01000350.1 GCA_000695745.1 Vibrio madracius
AGACCCAATACAACGTCCTGAGAAGGTACGATGATCGGATCACCTGACGCTGGCGACAGAATGTTGTTTGTCGACATCATCAGTGTACGAGCTTCAAGCTGTGCTTCTAGAGTTAGAGGCACGTGAACCGCCATTTGGTCACCATCGAAGTCCGCGTTATACGCCGCACACACTAGTGGGTGTAGCTGAATCGCTTTACCTCGATTAGTACTGGTTCGAACGCCTGAATACCAAGACGGTGAAGTGTTGGTGCACGGTTCAATAGTACTGGGTGCTCGCGGATTACTTCGTCTAGGATATCCCAAACGATCGCTTCTTCGCGCTCTACCATCTTCTTAGCTGCTTTGATTGTCGTCGCCATGCCACGAGTTTCTAGCTTGCTGTAGATAAATGGTTTGAATAGCTCTAGTGCCATCTTCTTAGGAAGACCACACTGGTGCAGACGAAGGTATGGACCTACTGTGATTACAGAACGGCCAGAGTAGTCTACACGCTTACCTAGTAGGTTCTGACGGAAACGACCTTGTTTACCCTTGATCATATCAGCAAGAGATTTCAGAGGACGCTTGTTCGAACCTGTGATCGCACGACCGCGACGACCGTTATCTAGAAGGGCATCAACAGACTCTTGCAGCATACGTTTTTCGTTACGTACGATGATGTCTGGAGCCGCTAGCTCTAGAAGACGCTTCAAACGGTTGTTACGGTTGATTACGCGACGGTATAGGTCGTTCAGATCAGACGTTGCAAAACGACCGCCATCTAGTGGTACTAGAGGACGTAGATCTGGCGGAAGAACCGGAAGTACAGTTAGGATCATCCATTCAGGATTGTTACCTGATTGAATAAACGCTTCAACTAGCTTCAGACGCTTAGTGATCTTCTTACGCTTAGTTTCTGAGTTAGTAGACTCAAGTTCTTCGCGCATCATCTCTGCTTCAGCGTGCATATCCATAGTGGCAAGCAGATCTTTGATCGCTTCTGCACCCATCTTAGCAGTGAACTCATCACCCCATTCCTCTAGACGATCAAGATACTCTTCTTCAGTAAGCATCTGACCTTTTTCTAGATCCGTCATACCGGATTCAGTTACTACGTACATTTCGAAGTAAAGAACACGCTCGATATCACGTAGCGGGATGTCCATTAGCAAACCGATACGAGAT
>ASHK01000351.1 GCA_000695745.1 Vibrio madracius
TCGTGACACTCCTGAAATGCTTGAAAATATAGAGCAAGGGATCGAGTTAGGCCTTCATGATGACATCAAAGCGTTCTATGGCCATCAATACAGTGCAGATATGGAGGCGACATGGCAGGGTAATGAATTGACGTTACTTCAAGTTTGGAGTGACGACGATTTTACTCGCTTGCAAGAGAATATTTTGGGCCATTTAGTCACACAAAAAAGGTTGAAACTTAAGCCTACTGTGTTTATCGCTGCCACTGATGCTGATATGGATGTGATTTCAATCTGTAACATCACTGGAAATGTGATTCTTGAGCGTCTAGGGACTGATAGACGAGATGTTGTGGCCGAAGATATTGCCACCTTCCTTGATGGATTGGAGCCGAACGTTTAATTATGTATGTCGTTGAGCTTCATTTTGAGTGTTTTGATAACACTACGATCAGTGCTGTAGAAAAGCAHAGTTAAATGGCCTGATGGATGCGCTACGTTATAACGGCCAGGTCTTAGGTCGTGAATTTCCAATCGTCATGGGAGAAGGGGAGTTTTTTGTTCGGGCAGTGTGTCCTGAGCAAGAGAGCCTGCACCCCAAGCACCATTCTGATTTTGTCAAAGTCTGCCTAAAGCGGTTATCTGATGCTTGTCTGCTGGCACCTAAAGTACGATTGTTAGGGCGTGATATTAACTCAGAGCAAGCAGCGGAAGAGGAAATACCGAGTTGGCAGGTGCTTTATACTACCTATGTGCATACTTGCTCTCCACTTCGCAGTGGTGAGACTTTATTGCCTATTCCGCTCTATCGAAATCCTCCCACGTTAAATGGCGATCATAAATCGGTCATTAAATGGCAAACCGAATGGCAAGCTTGTGATGAAATTCAGATGGCGGGTGGATGTAAAGCGGAGCACGCGGCTTTGCGAGAGTTATCGGACATTGGTAGCGATATTTTCCGCCGCGGTTGGGATATTCGTGGACGTATTGAGTACATCACGCAGATTCCGACCTATTACTATCTCTACAAAGTAGGCGGGAAAGATCTAGCAGAAGAGCAAGCTCGCAAATGTCCTAAATGTGGTGGTGAATGGTTACTTGATGAGCCTCTGCATGACATTTTCTATTTCAAATGCGATGCCTGCCGAATTGTATCGAATATCTCTTGGGATCATCTGAAGTAGAACCGTTTGAATTCAGGATGTAGAACGTAAAAAAGGTTGAAGCGAGATGCGTCAACCTTTTTTGTATCTGAGTTAAAAGCGAATGATTACCAGCCTTTAACGACACCACCTTTAAAGATGTCAGAAGCCGCATTGTAGACTTCGTCAGTTTGGTATGCTTTTACGAAGTTTTGTACGTTCTCAGCGTTTACGTTGTCCTCACGTGCCACGATGAGGTTTACGTATGGAGACTCTTTGTCTTCAACGAATACACCGTCTTTTTGAGGAGTCAGGTCAATGGAGCTGGCATAGGTCGTGTTGATGACAGATAGGGCAACGTCATCCAGTGAACGAGGTAACTGTGCAGCATCTAGCTCAACGATAGTGAGGTTTTTGGGTTACTTTCAATGTCACGAACGGTCGCTAATAGGCCAACACCATCACGCAGTTTGATTAAGCCTTGCTGCTCAAGCAGTAATAGTGAACGACCTAGGTTAGTGGGATCGTTTGGTACTGCGATGCGAGCGCCATCTTCGATTTCATCGACAGATTTTACTTGCTTTGAGTAACCTGCAATTGGGTAAACGAATGTGTTACCAGCAATAGTCAGCTTGTAATTACGGTCAGTCACTTGTTGATCTAAATATGGCTTGTGTTGAAAAGCGTTAATATCGATGGAGCCATCATCTAGCGCTGCGTTTGGCGTCACGTAATCGGTAAAGGTAACGAGTTCCACATCGAGGTTGTATTTTTCTTTAGCGACTTTTGCAGCTACTTCTGCTACTTGCGCTTCTGCGCCCGCCATGACACCCACTTTGATTTTGTTCGTGTCGGCTTCTTTCTCACCACAACCCGCTAGAACCAGCGCAGATGCCGCGGCTGCGATTGCAAGTAAATTCTTAACATTGAATTTCATGACTCTCTCCTTGTTACAAATCTAAAACTTCAATTTATCTGTGGTCGACGCGGCGTACGATGGTATCGCCAATCGACTGAATAATTTGCACCAAAACAATAAGCATGACGACAGTAACAGCCATGATAACGACGTCATATCGGTGGAATCCGTAACGTATTGCGACATCACCAAGACCACCGCCACCCACTGTGCCAGCCATTGCTGAGTAGCTTACAAGTGTTACTAATGTGATTGTCACTGAATTGACAATAGTCGGTAATGCTTCAGGAAGCAGTACTTTAGTAATAATTTGATAAGGCGTCGCTCCCATAGATTGTGCGGCTTCCACTAGACCTGTTGGTACCTCAAGCAAGGCCCCTTCGATCAA
>ASHK01000352.1 GCA_000695745.1 Vibrio madracius
GCAAGCTTATCTTCGTTGGTTTCGTTTGTGTCTCTCGCTCGCGCTTTTTCTAATAGGTCGGTAAAGTAGTGTCTTAGTGAATAAAGCATGATTAAGCTTGGAATCACCATTAGCGCAGTGATTATGAAGAAGAGCGCCCAATCATTCAAAGCATCAACCAACTCACCACTAAAAGACGCAAGTGTCGTTCTACCAAAATTGCCTAAAGACGCCAATAAAGCGTACTGCGTTGCAGAGAAAGCTTGCCCGGTTAAAACGGTAAGGAATGACACAAAAGCGACCGTGGAAAACGCGGTGGTAAAGTTATCCACGAGAATGGTTGCCAAGAATAAGTGCTCATTCGGACCTACTTTAGCGATCCATGCAAACATTAGGTTACTGGCACTCATGGCGATACCGCCGATCATTAATCCTTTTACAATGCCAAAACGTACATTGAACATACTGCCTAGCAGGGTAAACAAGATGGTCGCACCCCAACCAATCAATTTAGAGTAGTAACCAATCTGTTCATTGCTGAAACCGATTTCTTTGTAGAATGGGATGGACATTCTGCCTAAGAAGGCTTCGCCAATCTTGAACAAGAAAACGAACAACAACAAGGTGATGGCAACCTGAACACCATTGCGACGGAAGAAGTCGAGAAAAGGCTCTATGACGGTAACGGACAGCCAGCTAAGAATTGGGCTACCTACCACTTTTTCATGACGCTTCTCAGCTTCAGCTTGCAATTGGTCACGCGCAGTTTTCGGTTCTCCTACCAAAAGCGTAAATAGCATTAAAATGGCGACGATGCCGGCCATGCCGTAATAAACACCATTCCAACCCATTGAATCTGCATTGGTAAAAGCTAAGTAACCTGGCAGCGAATAACCTGTCCACCATCCAATGACTGCCATCGCTGATGCTTGCGGGAGCTTGCTAGCCTGTGATTTTGGGAAGGTATCAATACGAAAAGCATCGATAGCAATATCCTGTGTCGCTGACGAAATGGCGATGCATAAGGCAAGCATTGAGGTAAACATTAAGTCATTAGCTGGATTCACGCCAGCGATGAACAATGTGGCGACGAGAATAAAACTTTGACACAAGAATATCCAACTACGACGTTGGCCGAGAGCACGATGTAATATAGGGAGCTTAACTCTATCAACCAAAGGTGCCCACAAGAAGTTGATCGCATACACGGCGAAGACAGAACCAAAATAGCCGATAGCAGCACGGGTTAAACCTGCATCTTTAAGCCATCCAGACATGTTTGAACCAATCAAGACCCACGGAAAGCCACTCGAACACCCAAGCATAAAGACCCAAAGTAGTCGTTTATCCCAGTAACTTTTGACGGTATCTAACCATGTCATTTTTTGTTCCACAATTACGCTCCTTGTGAAGGGGTAGCCATTAAGAAAATGAGAGAGGAAATCCTCTCTCATTTTTGTGTGTTATTCAGTAACACGTTGTATTTTAGTGATGACAATTGGCTCTAATGGAACGTCTCGCATTCCACGAACACTTCGGGTTGGCTTTTGTGCCATCTTTTGAACGACATCAAACCTTCACGACCTGACCAAAGACAGCATAACCAGGATTAGTCACGCTGTAATTTAGGAAGTCATTATCCACGAAGTTAATAAAGAACTGGCGTGTCGCTGAGTTTGGATCTTGAGTTCTTGCCATTGCAATCGTTGCGGCGTCATTGTCTAATCCATTCGATGCTTCGTTTTTGATCGGAGCATTGACGGGTAATCGATTGAACTTACTATCAAAACCGCCGCCTTGCGCCATAAATCCAGGAATAACACGATGGAATTGGCTGTCGACATAACTGCCATCGTCAACATATTTTAAGAAGTTTTCTACCGTGACCGGGGCTTTCTCTTGGTTAAGTTCCACCACGAATGAGCCTAAATTGGTTTCGACTTCTACCTTTGGTCCAGCAAAAACGCTGGTGGCGATTAGTGCTAGGGAGGCAACAAGTGTTTTCATCATTAGAAACGTTCCTTCATGTAGTCTTGTAGCTCAGTATCGTTAGCAATTTCTTTTAGCACAAGGTTCACAGTATCATTTAGAACTGTTTCGATCTCTTCATTAGAGGCGCTCATTAAACCAGAGCGTTTCGCAGTACCTGTATAAGTTTTTACCAATTTTCCTTTGCTGTTTTCTGCCGTGAGCTCGAGTATGACGGTCGCATTCATGTCATTCTCCATAACAGTATGTTTGACTGAAACCAGCGCTTCTTGGATTTCGACTTTTAGTGTGTTCTTACTGTTAACAGTAACTTGGTAACCTTCGGCCGAAAATTGATTGACGAGAGCGTTTTCAATCTCGATACGCACGTTTTGTCTAGCATGAACTGGAGTGATATTGGCACGACCGTTATCCAGCAGTGCTACGTACTGCGCGGTACGCACGTCTTGGCTAGAAATAGACATAGATTTGCCTTCGACGATCTTAGCGGCACTGGTCGCAGCGGTAGGCGCAAAATTAATCTGTTCTTTTTGAGGACTTGCACATGCTGCAAGTAAAACGACTGAAGCCGCCAGAACGAGCTTTTTCATTGATTATTCCTTTTCACACTCTTCAAAATGATGAGTAAAGTTTTGAAGCCAATAAAGACTTCACGATAAATCTTATCCGATTCTTGTTAGACTGCATGACTATGAACAGCAACAATGACTCAAACTTTACTTAGTTGCCTGTAAAATAACAAATTTGGCGTTAGATGCGACAAGTTTTACATTGTGTTTGCCAAAGAGTCGCGCCAGCTTTTTATCGTAGCCTAGGTGGCGATTGCCGATAACCATTAATTCCCCTGTGTCTCGAAGAACTTGCTTAGCATCACAGAACATCTGCCATGCAATGTGATCAGTGACGGCTTGTTGCTGATGGAAAGGGGGATTACACACCACCAAGTCTTGGCTATTTGGTGCAAATCCGTCGAGGCAATTATTAGCAACGAAATGACAGTCTTCGCTGTTGATTTGGTTCAAGGCAAAGTTATGATGCGCAGATTTCACGGCCATATAGCTTTCATCAACCGCAGTAACATTGGCTTGAGGGTTGAGCTGTTTGAGTTTGAGCGTTAGTACGCCGTTGCCACAGCCCAAATCAACAATGTCCTGATATTTGCTGTCGCTTTTGAGGTGCTCGAGGATGAATCGGGCACCCAAATCTAAACTCTCTCCTGAATACACGTTAGGTAGGTTAGCAAGTAGCAACTTGTGCTCTTCAACTGGCCACGTTGTGTAGGGTTCGACCGTGTCTTTATAAGCACTATTGAGCTCTGAAAATACCAGACGATGCTTTTTCCAAGCCAGTGATGTTGTGGTATGTCCCGCATATTTTTCAAAAATTTTCAGAGTAGAACTATGAATTTCTTTTGCTTTATTGACGGCAACAAGCGAACAGCTACCTTGATACTTGGAGGCAATTTGGTTGAGCTGCCATGTTAGGTAGCGATTGTTGCGAGGAATTTGCATCAACACGATATCTGCCTGTTGCGGCCACTGGTCAGTGGAAGCGCGAAGATCAATAGGCTGACATTGATTATGCTCTAAGTTACGCTTAATACCCTGATGGGAAATAAATGAATCACTGATGGTTGTGACTTGATGTTGCTCTGAAAGCCAGCAACTTAGCGCACCAAAACTGTCATTAAGAATCAATATGTTAGAGTTGTTAGGTAATCCTAATTCTTCAACGTGTTGAATCAGATATTCGTCGCCAGCATCCCAAGCTTGCAGTTGTTCATTGCTAAGTTTGGGGAAGCGAAATAGCGAATAAGAGCGGTCAAAAAGGTGTAATTCAGTCTTCATAATTGCTGTGATTTGGTGACAATGGTTGTATTTTGACAAAATCTTGGAACTTTCGCCAAGGCGAAAATGATTTAAGGGAAGATTATTGATTAAGTAAAGTATATACTTTACCGCCTAAATAAAAATAAATAGTTACAGCCCAAGGAAGTAAGATGATTCAACAAACCATCGAGCAGAAGCTCCATCAAACTTTCAATCCCACACATTTAGACGTTCGCAATGAAAGTAACATGCACAATGTTCCGCCTGGCTCAGAGAGTCATTTTAAGGTCATTATCGTGAGTGATAGTTTCAATGGTGAGCGTCTTATTGCAAGGCACCGTAAAGTCAATTCGGTTCTAGCGGATGAGCTAGCAGGCCTGTTCATGCCTTAGCAATTCATACTTATACACCGGAAGAGTGGAAAAAAGAGAGCCAGCTTGCTCCAGACAGTCCTAACTGCGCAGGCGGCGGTAAATAGCTCTATACTCTTTCTAGTTTTGGTGCAGGTCATTGCGTCGAGATAACAACTCGACGAGTTAGCGATAAATCTTAGTTATCTATGCATAAGTATTTGAAGATGCAGCTACCACTTTAGTGGTAAATTATTAACAGCGTTTCAACATATAATGTTATGTGATTTTGTTAGTGAGTAATGTTTCAGGATATGAATGGAGCAATAGCTTATTTTCAAAAGGGTTAATAAGACTTTGTGCGATTGGTCAAAGTTATACATATTCGCAACCCTAGAGATAGCAAAAGTTTCGAAATAATGACCCCTTTGCAGGGATTCATCATGGCATCCACTTTGCAAATGATGCTAAACTACCGCACCAGAAAAATCTCGCAGTGATTCTATGACGAGATTGTTAAAGTGATGTTGCTGCCTTGGTGGTGCTAAACCAAGGCTAGACACTCAATGTCGTGTCTATATGTTACGCAATTTTAAAGAATCTTTTTCCCGATAAAAGTAGTGCAAGTGCGTATGATTACAATAAAGAAGGGCTTGGATCTTCCTATCGCAGGAACTCCATCCCAGGTGATTAATGATGGTAAGTCCATCACTAAAGTCGCCTTGCTTGGCGAAGAGTACGTGGGTATGCGTCCAACAATGCATGTTCGCGTGGATGATGAAGTGAAAAAAGGTCAAGTTCTTTTTGAAGACAAAAAGAATCCTGGCGTGAAATTCACTTCTCCAGCAAGCGGTAAGGTTATTGAAGTTAACCGTGGCGCGAAGCGTGTCCTACAATCTGTTGTGATTGAAGTGGCAGGCGACGAGCAAGTTACTTTCGATAGCTACACAGCTGACCAATTAGCAGGTCTTGATCGCGATGTGATCAAAACTCAGCTGGTTGATTCAGGTATGTGGACTGCGTTGCGTACTCGTCCGTTTAGCAAGGTACCGGCGATCGATTCAACGACTCAAGCGATTTTCGTAACTGCAATGGATACTAATCCACTTGCGGCTGAGCCAGAGTTGATTATCAATGAGCAAAAAGAAGCGTTCGTTGCAGGTCTTGACATTCTGTCTAAACTGACAGATGGCAAAGTCTACGTCTGCAAAAAAGGAACGAGTCTGCCTCGTTCAACTCAATCCAATGTAGAAGAGCATGTTTTCAATGGTCCTCATCCAGCGGGTTTAGTTGGCACTCACATGCATTTCCTATATCCAGTTGGCGTTAATAACGTTGCTTGGAGCATTAATTATCAAGATGTGATTGCATTCGGTAAGCTCTTCACCACAGCGAAATTTATACAGACCGTGTGATTTCACTTGCTGGCCCAGTGGTAAACAACCCACGACTAGTCAGAACTCAAATTGGTGCAAGCCTAGAAGATGTGACTAATAATGAGCTAATGCCAGGTGAAGTACGAATCATTTCTGGTTCTGTGCTATCTGGTACTCAAGCGACTGGACCACATGCTTATCTTGGTCGTTACCATCAACAAGTTTCTGTATTGCGCGAAGGTCGTGATAAAGAACTATTTGGTTGGGCTACACCAGGTAAGAACAAATTCTCGGTTACTCGTTCATTCCTAGGTCACCTATTCAAAGGTCAGTTGTTCAATATGACAACAACGACTAACGGTAGTGATCGTGCAATGGTTCCAATTGGCAACTACGAAAAAGTAATGCCGCTAGATATGGAACCAACGTTATTACTTCGTGATTTATGTGCTGGCGATCAAGACAGTGCTCAACGTCTTGGTGCTCTAGAGCTAGACGAAGAAGATTTAGCGTTATGTACCTTTGTTTGTCCAGGTAAGTACGAATATGGTCAACTCCTACGTGAGTGCCTAGACAAGATTGAGAAGGAAGGGTAATCCATGCTTAAGAAATTCCTCGAGGATATCGAGCATCATTTCGAGCCAGGTGGCAAGCACGAAAAGTGGTTTGCTCTGTACGAAGCAGCGGCGACGTTGTTCTACACGCCAGGTCTTGTAACGAAGCGTAGCTCGCACGTCCGTGACAGCGTTGACCTAAAACGCATCATGATTATGGTTTGGTTCGCAGTGTTCCCAGCAATGTTCTGGGGTATGTACAATGCGGGTAACCAAGCAATTATGGCACTTAACCATCTATATTCGGGCGCAGAGCTTGCGGGTATTATCGATGGCAACTGGCACTACTGGCTAACCCAAGGCATTGGCGGTACGTTAGGTACTGATGCGGGTTGGGGCAGTAAGATGCTACTTGGTGCAACTTACTTCTTACCAATCTACGCAACAGTATTTATTGTTGGTGGTTTCTGGGAAGTATTGTTCTGTATGGTGCGCAAACACGAAGTAAACGAAGGCTTCTTTGTTACTTCAATTCTTTTCGCATTGATCGTTCCGCCAACACTTCCACTATGGCAAGCCGCTCTAGGTATTACCTTCGGTGTTGTTGTTGCTAAAGAAATCTTTGGTGGTACTGGTCGTAACTTCCTTAACCCAGCACTTGCTGGTCGTGCGTTCCTATTCTTTGCTTACCCAGCACAAATCTCGGGTGACTTAGTATGGGTTGCTGCTGACGGCTTCTCTGGTGCGACGGCGCTAAGCCAATGGGCACAAGGCGGTGAAGGTGCACTCGTTAATAACATCACTGGCCAAACTATTTCTTGGATGGACGCGTTTATCGGTAACATCCCAGGTTCAATCGGTGAAGTATCAACACTTGCACTTATGATCGGCGCTGCAATGATTGTTTACATGGGCATCGCTTCATGGCGCATCATTGCTGGTGTTATGGTTGGTATGATCGCAGTAGCGACGTTATTCAACGTTGTGGGTTCTGATACCAATGCGATGTTTGCAATGCCTTGGCATTGGCACCTTGTATTAGGTGGTTTTGCGTTCGGTATGTTCTTTATGGCGACGGACCCAGTATCGGCTTCGTTCACTAATAAAGGTAAGTGGGCTTACGGTATTCTGATTGGCGCAATGTGTGTCATGATCCGTGTTGTGAACCCTGCATATCCTGAAGGTATGATGCTAGCAATCCTATTTGCTAACTTGTTTGCACCGCTATTCGACCACTTTGTGATCGAGAAGAACGTTAAACGGAGAGAAGCACGCTATGGCAAGTAATAACGATAGCATTAAAAAGACGCTGTTTGTTGTTATCGCGTTGAGCTTAGTGTGCTCAATCGTTGTATCGCTTGCAGCAGTTGGTCTGCGTGACAAGCAAAGAGCGAACGCGCTATTAGACAAACAGTCGAAAATTATCGAAGTCGCTGGCATTAAAGAAAAAGGCTCTGTTTCAGAGCTTTATAGTCAGTACATCGAACCTCGTCTTGTTGACTTTGACACTGGTGAGTTTGTAAAAACAGCACCAGATGGCAGTAACGCAAGTAACTACGATCAGCGTAAAGCGGCAAAAGATCCTTCGGAATCTATTCGCCTAACAGCTGACCAAGACAAAGCTAAGATCATTCGTCGTGCTAACGTAGGTATTGTTTACCTTGTTAAGCAAGACGGTAAAGTGACTAGCATTATCCTGCCAGTACACGGTACGGGTCTATGGTCTATGAT
>ASHK01000353.1 GCA_000695745.1 Vibrio madracius
GCCCTGGTCTTCAATGACGAAGTGAAAACGACCTTATTAGATTTTTCAGAGAAATTCCCTAATGTTGATTTGATTGTCGTTACTAAACCAAGTTTTGTATTAGGTAACTACATCAATGAAGGGAAAATAGATCTCGCCTTAGGTAACCCTTATCACAAGACTGATAATGACTTTAACGTTGATGAACTGTTTCATGTTAATTGTTGGTGGGTTGCCCATGAAGCACTCCCATCGGTAAAGAATAATCCAACACAGCGTGTGCTGTTAATGGATGGTTGTGAAGAGTTGCTTAATCTTTCAAACATTGCCTCATACAATTTATGGCGCTTAGATGACTTGGCAACAATTCTTGACTTATGCAGTGCTCAGCGTGGTATTGCTTTTCTGCCCGATTTTTTACTCGAAAAAATAATCATGACGGCAAACTAAAAATTGTTCACCGACCACCCCGTATTTTTTTGGCAAAATGTCGTTGCTTCCCTTTTCTGGCCGGTTCACTCAGACTTTAGTTTGTTCAATCAATGGATCAAAGGAAAACTGCACAAGAGCATCAGCAAAAGGACATCATTTGTTGCGGATTTGGAACAGCGCCCAACACCTCATTAATGGGTGTCCTCCCTTTTTATTTACTGTAGAAAAACGTATTTCAACACTCTGCACTAACTCGTACTGCTTTTGACAGGTGTAAAAAGACATCACCTCAAGGTGATGGCTTTACATTGAGTAGGCATAAAAGATTTAAGCGATCGCTGGGTACGTTTTATATTTCACACCCATCATCTGCTCCATGCAATGCACGACCTGACAACTATAGCCAAACTCGTTGTCGTACCAAATATACAATACACAACGATTGTCTTGAGCAATCGTCGCTTGACCATCTACGATACCGGGGATGACGAGCCCCGACTAAATCAGTAGAAACGATCTCTGTTGAATCGGTGTAATCAATTTGTGCCGACAGTGCTGACGTCAGAGATACTTGGCGCAGATACGCGTTAAGCTCATCTTTTGTCGTTTCCTTTTCAAGGTTTAGGTTCGCCACCGCCATCGAAACATTAGGTGTTGGAACACGAATAGCGTTGCCACTTAGTTTTCCTGCCAACTCCGGTAATGCCTTAGCAACTGCTTTAGCGGCACCCGTTGATGTTAAAACCATATTCAAAGATGCAGAGCGTCCACGACGATCGCCTTTGTGGTAGTTATCAATGAGGTTTGATCGTTCGTATACGAATGAACCGTCTCAATATGACCCGATATAATACCGTATTTATCATTCACCGCTTTTAAAGTCGGGGTAATAGCATTAGTCGTACAACTTGCCGCGGATACAATAGTATCGTCATCAAGAATCGATTCATGATTCACCCCAAACACGATGTTTTTAATATCGCCTTTACCTGGGGCAGTCAGTAGCACTTTATTTGCACCTTTACATGCGACGTGCTGGCCTAAACCTTCCGCATCACGCCAAACACCCGTATTATCCACAACCAATGCATTGTTGATACCGTAGTTGGTATAATCCACATCTGCTGGACTGTTAGCATAGATGATTTGAATATAATTGCCGTTAACAATAAGTGCTTTATTTTCTT
>ASHK01000354.1 GCA_000695745.1 Vibrio madracius
CAACTTGCTGACCTTCTTCGGTCGATAGGAAGAAATCGTAACCATAGCGGCCACCACCACCTGCACTACCACGCTCACGGCGTTCGCCTTTCTGGGCTAATACACTGATAGATAGACGCACTAATGGACGCACATCACCGGCAAAAGTACCGTCCGTCGCTGCTACTAGCATTTGCTCATAGACACCACTCAAGCTGACAGACACTTCTTTAATTAAAGGCTCTTTAGTTCGGATATAGGCATCAAGCTGTTTTTAGCAATTCAGTTTTTTTGCTGTTTTTTCCCAACTTTCTAATGGTTAATAGCGGCATAATAGGCTTGGTTATCGCGACGAGTAAGCGCGTTAACTTTCGCACTTTGACCTTGCTGTGCGATGCCTCTTGCCGCTACTGCACTTTGCTTTAGACCCTCTAATGTGATTTGATCTGAGTAAGCAAAACCTGTTTTTTCGCCGGCAACGGCCCTAACGCCAACACCGCGTCGATATTAAATGAACCATCTTTGATAATGCTGTCTTCAAGCACTAGAGATTCATGCCAGCTGGATTGAAAATAGATATCCGCATAGTCAATCTGGCGAGTGGCAATGCTCGCAAGCGTAGCTTCAATATCTTGCTCAGACAGACCTGTAGGCCCTAATAGCGCGTCTTCTATGCGTTCCATATGATTACTCTTTATAGTAAATATAATTAGTGTAAGTGCTGTTCAAAGCGAATGTGTTTAGCGACAGGCATACTCTGCCTCACTTCCTCTACAACATCAAAATTCAACTCGGCGGTTATCGTACCCATCTGCTGCCCAAGCTGCCCTTGAATCTCACCCCATGGTGATATCACCATAGACTGTCCCCAAGTTTCTCTGCCACATGGGTGCGTTCCACATTGATTTGCGGCCACTATCCAGCATTGGTTCTCAATCGCTCTAGCGCGCAATAGTACTTCCCAATGGGCCTTGCCAGTCACCGCCGTAAATGCCGCAGGCACGACGATAACATTTGCTCCTTGCGCCCTCAGCGCGCTGAATAAATGTGGGAAACGTAAGTCGTAGCAAATAGTTAGACCCACAGCACCGAAGTCGGCTGGTACCATCGCAATATTGGTTCCCGCTTTAAAAGTTTCCGACTCGCGATAATTTTTGTGACCATCATTGACGTCGACATCAAACATATGCAGCTTATCATAATGATTCATGCGCTGCCCATTTACGTCAAAGACCAGTGTCGTCGTAGTCACTTCTGTTTCAGAAACCCGAATAGGAAAACTGCCAACAATAAGGTGAATCTGATGACGTTTTGCCAAGTCAGACAACTTATTCTGATACTGGCCATCCCCTAAATATTCCGCATGACGGTGATAATCGTCACGTGAACCAAAACCAAGGAATTTTCAGGGTGAGAACCCACTTCATCCCTTTAGCAGAAAGAAACTCTACCTTGTGTTCAATAAACTTAAAGTTCTCTTCTGGTTCTGGACCAGAGGTCATTTGAATAATGCCAAAGCGTTCCATGCTCATGGGGTTACTTAATCTCCTTCTTGAGGTTTTCAGGTAACTTGTACTCTCCCTGACTGCGAGAAATCTCACTGACCGTTGGTGAATCCAATGACCCCTTAACTGAATAGTTAACTTGTGTAACTACCTCAACCACAGGTGATATCACCGTGGTCACCGCAAGGACAATCAATGCAGTTTGTGGTGTCACTGCAAAGGCGGTAATGATAGGAATGCCGGAGGTCATATCCGGTGTGAAATTCACCTCTGCATCAACCGTCTGAGTCGCCAAGTCAGCCAACCCTTTGATTTTCATCTCACCGGCTACGGCATCCATCTTGATATCGTTGGTAACAAAGATACCGTCTCTAATTTTGCCGCTACCCGTGATAGAGTTGAATGCCATCCCTTTGTCAAACACATCCGTGAAATCAAGCTGCATCTTACGAATGATAGAGTCTAAGCTAAATAGACCCAATAAACGCGCAGCCCCACTCACATCTGAAATAATGCCTTTGCCAAGCTTGGTATTTATGTCACCACTAACCGTATTGACTCGCATTGACCAAGGAGCACCATCCCACGTCAGTTTAGAATTGAGCTCAAACGGTGCTCGTTGAATCCCAGAAGTAATACCAAAACGCTCCATAAGATCGCTGTTATTTTCGCCGCTGACTTCAAGGTTAACACGCGTTTTATTTTGTTGGCCGGCTACCATCCAGTCGCCATCTAGATGAACCTTGCTGGTACCACTTGATAGATCCAGTTTTTTCCAAACTAACTTATTACCTTGGCGCTCAACATCCATATTCACCTTGCCACTTTATAACCTTGGAACCAAAAGTTATCTATGGTCAATTGAGTATCCGGCATGGCGCTAAAGAATGTTCTATCAAACTCTGTCACCAAAGGAGCTTCAGGTTTTCTTGGGTAATCAGCGACTCATCATCTTGCGCCTTCTTGTCAAATTCTGGCACATAAATATGCAGACGTTTAAGTGCTACAAACAACTCATTCTTGTCACTATAGTTAGCTTGTCCCTTCGCTTCTTGACTATCTAGCTCAAACTGCCAACCGCCTTTCTTGTATCGAGCGTTAAAGTTGACATCATGCCATTCGATACCACCTAGCATCAGCTCTTTCGCTTCAACATTGACTCGCTTAGGAAGTGGCAACTTAGGCTTATTCAATTCATCAAGTAAGGCTTTTTTCTCGCTCGGTGGTTCTTTAAATAACTCACTCCACTGATCGAAGTTGAACTTATCAGAGCGAACCTGGAAGTGATGTCCCACAATCGGGCTAATTTTAAAGCCACCTTTACCCAATACTAAGTTCGTTGCCTTCAGTACGGGTACGTCACCAGTAATATCAATTTCAGTCTGATATTTTACTGATGGGAGCTGTAATCTTGCCGTAATCGCTTGTTGATTGCCCGAGGCTTGCAGTCTTGCTTTACCCGCTTCACCATAGGCTTTTTTTAGCGGATAAGGATAGTCACTCGCAATCGTTGCTAAGTTAGCATTTAGATCGAGTTGATAAGTAAAACCAACATCATTGAGCTGAAGATCGACATCGAGATTCCATGGAGAGTGCCCTGCAAGTCTGCTCACTACTTTATCGCCCACATAAGGCTCTAAAGGTGCCGTTTTCCAATCTCCTATTGCATCAATCCCTACCGAATAGCCTTTGCCGCATTTTGCCCTTGGAAGTCGAGGAAAATTGGTTGGCTTAATAGCTCTGCCGATAACCCTGTTGCTTTTACCACATCGTTATCAAACTCCACTCTTCCGGACACTTTTTCCAGCGTCATTGGCGGCGCATCAATTTCAACGTGATTTTCTTTTAGCTCAGCATAACCCCATGCCCGTGATGGCGTATCGTCACCGGAAAATGGAATATACAGTTGAAAATCGGCCTTCACATCGCCACTCACCTGAACAGCCGTGAGCGCAGCACCAACAGAGTCTACAAGTGGAGAAGCCATCATGTAGTCACGCACCGCGCTACCTTGCCCCGTAGCTTTGGCCTCTATCTCAAGATGTCCGTCACCACTTAGCACCGGAATTCGTCCAGTAATTCGCTTCCCTTTCACATTCATCAATGTGGCTGAACGAGAGTCCAGATACATGGTCTCGTTTTGGAACAAGAGATCGAGTTGCAGATCGGTCAACGGTGGCCAATTGGTATCAAAGCTAAACTTAGCGTCGCGCAGTCCTACCCATGCTTGGAACATGCCATTATGATCTCGGTATGGAAAATCGGAGAGCTTGCCATACCACAGCAGTTTAGAAGTATTGACTCGCCCTGCTTGTATCGCTGCAGATAGATAGTCTGTCAGACTTTGCCCATAGCCAGAGTCGGCAGATAACGCCAAACCTCTCCGGCATTGTATAAGTCAGCTTCGGCGTAAAACGACAAAAACGGGCTATCATTTTTAGGGAAATCAAGCCTAAAAGCGCCAAGAACTTGCAAGTCAGGCGTCGCTGCCGTCACCTTGTCAGACCATAACGACCACCCCTGCTCACCATTGTTTTGCCAATGAATATCAACCAAACCTTGCTTAATATTCAACGGTGCTTGGAACACGTCACCATATGGGAATCTGTCATCAATCACATTCACGCGAGCATGTGCTTGCTCTAGGTTTCCTCGTACCGAGCCAGAGACATGAGAAAAGCCCGGCAATAGCTCCCATTGAGACATCGACAGATTCTCTAAATGTGCTGAATACTTGAGCGAACCGGCACCCTCAGTTTGAGATAGTCGAATATCTTCAATCTGACCACCTGGATCAAGCTTAGTTAGCCACTGTTCAATACTGGGATCTGGACTTAACGACGCTAAAGGTTTTAGAGCGTTCACATCAAGATGTGAGATGTTCACTTGCCATTGCTGTTGTCGATTCCATTCCGCTGCAACATCTAATTCAGGCCAAGGCACGTCGTTGGTTCTAGCTTGCACTTCATGAACATTGAGTTGCCAACCAGCGTCTGAAGGCAACAGGTGCATCACCGCAGATTCAACAAAAAGATCGTGCTCCTTACCCTGTTTCGACCAGCTAAGTTCTGAAGGCAGAACCTCCAAATAGGCCTCTTTTGCCGTACTATTATCGAGCGTAATCCAGCCACGTAAGCTGACTTCACCATCTTTGATACCGGTTTGTTGCTTCTGTTGTTCAGACAGCCATGGAGACAACGACATTTGTTCAACAGCAACGTAAAAATCACCCGATATATTCGAAAGAGAGCCTTTATCAACAAAGTCGGCCTCACTTCTAGCGAGTTTAGGTTAGCATCGGCAATAGAAATGGTGCCTTGTGCTAAATGACGTGCTTTTTGATTACGCCATTGCAAATTTTCGATATCTAACTGACGTTCTTCACCGGATATCGATTGATACAGCACGGTAGAATTGGCAACGGCAAAACGATCTAACTGTCTGAGCAACAAGTTATCCAGTCGGTTAACCAATTGTTCACCACTGGCAGCCGGTTGGTCGGTGCTCTCAATTGGTTTGGACTCCGTTGCAGCAAACAAATCGACCGAACGAATATCTAGCATCATGTCATTAATGACCATATCTGCTAACACTGGCTGCCGCTGAATAATGGTTTGAATTAAATCAAATTCAAGTTCTAAGTTGCCAACTTCAAACTTTGTTTCAGGGCTTTCAGGAAGTCCAACGACCACGCCCTGAAGAGAAATTGAAGGGTGAGTATTACGCCAAAATCCGCGCACATCTTTTAGCGAAATATCAAGCCCGGTTCCTTGGTTTACCCAAGTCACGATTTCAGGCTGAATTTTATTGAGTTGTGGCAAACCCACACGTAGCACTGTGACCGCAGAGGCAAGTAATACCAATACGGTCAGCAGTAACCAGAGAAAAAACGGACAATCCGATTAACGCGAGAACTCACAAATTACTCATTACATCATAACAACGTCAAATTGTTCTTGAATATATAAAGGCTCTGCTTGAATTCGAACCTGTTTACCAATAAAGACTTCTAGCTCAGCTAAGGCATGAGACTCTTCACCTTCCAGCGCTTCTGCCACAGCAGGCGAGGCGTAGGCGACAAACTTATCCGCATCATAAGCACGATTCACACGAGTAATCTCGCGTAAAATCTCATAGCAAACCGTTTCAACCGTTTTCACCGAACCTCGACCTTCACAGGTTGGACAACCACTACAAAGAACATGTTCAATACTTTCGCGAGTTCTTTTTCGTGTCATCTCCACTAGGCCCAGTTGAGTGAAGCCATTGATGTTTGTTTTTACGCGATCTTTAGAAAGTGCAGCTTCCAAGGAGTTCAACACACGTTGGCGATGTTCTTCAAGCCCCATATCAATAAAGTCGATAATGATAATACCGCCTAGATTACGCAGTCTAAGCTGTCGAGCTATGGCTTGAGTTGCTTCAATATTGGTGTTGAAGATCGTCTCTTCGAGGTTACGACGACCTACGAATGCTCCAGTATTGATATCCACCGTCGTCATTGCTTCAGTTTGATCAATGATCAAGTAGCCACCCGACTTTAAGTCGACTTTACGTTCGAGCGAGCGTTGAATCTCGTTCTCTGTATCGTACATATCAAAGATCGGCTTATCACCTTCATAAAGCTCTAGCAAATCCTCTAACTCAGGCACAAACTCGCTAGTAAACTCCTTCAAGCTCTCAAAAATCAATCTTGAGTCCACTTGAACACGAGTAATTTCAGTGCCAACAAAATCACGAAGAATACGATGCGCTAAGCCTAATTCACCGTACAGTGTAGAACGCGTCTTGTACTTAGTACGACGTTCATTAATTTTGGTCCATAAACGCTTGAGGAAGGCCGCATCTTGCGCAAGCTCTTTCTCATTCGCCCCTTCCGCTGCGGTACGAATGATAAAGCCGCCATTCTCATCACAATAATCAGCAACGACGTCTTTTAGACGATTTCGCTCTTCCTCACTCTCAATACGCTGTGACACCCCTACGTGGCTAGCACCTGGCATAAAGACAAGGTAACGAGAAGGAAGAGTGATGTCCGTAGTTAAGCGAGCACCTTTGGTTCCGAGCGGATCTTTAACGACTTGTACTATGATGTCTTGACCCTGACGAACTAGCTCAGAAATATCACGAACTTGGAATTGCTTCTTTTCATTTTCTGCCACACATTCAGTGTGCGGAACAATGTCAGAAGCGTGAAGAAATGCCGCCTTTTCGAGGCCAATATCCACGAAAGCGGCCTGCATACCTGGCAGGACTCGGCTTACTTTGCCTTTGTAGATGTTACCAACGATTCCACGCTTTGCTTCGCGCTCAATGTGGACTTCTTGGAGAACACCACCTTCAATCATGGCAACCCTTGTTTCACTAGGCGTTACGTTTATTAACAGCTCTGCACTCATGAGCGCACCTCAATATTTTTAATTATTTATAAATTCTTGCAAGAGCTGGTCAGTTTCATACAGTGGCAGTCCAACTACAGCGTAATAGCTGCCCTCGATTCGAGTGACAAAGCGCCCCCCTAATCCTTGGATTCCATAACTGCCAGCTTTATCTTGAGGTTCCCCACTTAGCCAGTATTGTTCGATTTCTTTTTCGCTAAGTGCTTTGAACCATACATCCGTCGTTACCACGACCGATGATTGCTTGTTTTGAGATACAACACTGACAGCAGTGAGTACCTGATGTTTTTGCCCCGACATCGCCTGAAGCATGTCTTGGGCATGCTCGAAATCATTTGGGTTTTTCTAGTACTAGACCATTTAAAACGACAACGGTATCAGAGCCAATAACGACAGAGCCAGCATCACTTAATTCAAGCCCAGCCCTCGCTTTTTCTAACGACAAGCGCTCAACGTACTGTTGAGCACTTTTCTTGGTCTTGTTTCACTTCTTCGATATCAGGGCTCACCACCGATAATTGGTAGCCAAGTTGACTTAACAACTCTCTGCGTCTTGGTGAGGTTGATGCCAAGACTATCTTTGTGCTCATTGGGTTACCTGACATGCCAATGTCGTCTCACACGACGTAGTAGTAAAAACATCCATGGCCAAAGTATACAGTTAATCACGCCACTCCACAGCGACATCGGATTAAAAGTGACGTCTTGGATCAAATACTCACCAAAAAAGATAAACACTTCCAGCAGCATAGATATCAAGGCCATAATGGTGGCCTGTTGCCAAAGTGCCATATTTCGAAGCACTAGGAAGTTAAGCGCAACAATGTAGATAACGATTGACATCATCAT
>ASHK01000355.1 GCA_000695745.1 Vibrio madracius
CGAGTACAATACAAGAGATGAACGTTGTTATTGCGAGATTTCTTTTTCAACGTTTCCAGAGCAGCAAAGAAAGCAGCAATCCCTACACCACCAGCGATCCAGATTTGTGGTTTATCTAAATCAAACTCTAAACGTCCATAGGGCCCTTCTATCGTTACAGTATCATTTAGTTTTACTCGTTCATAAAGCCCTGTAGTGAAATCCCCAAGTTCTTTGATTAAAAATCGCAACTCATTGTTTTCACTGGCTGATATGATAGTAAACGGATGAGCATCTTCTTCACCAAAGCGTAAGTAGGCAAACTGCCCAGCCTTGTGACCAGGCCAAGCGGTATCAGGCTTTATGACTAACTCCATAATCTCTGCTTGGGAGAAATAACGTGTAGAAGTGACAACAGCCGAATGTTTATTATAGCGACCGACAAAACCAAACAAGCTGTATAACGCAGCAATCGAGCCAATTAAGGCAAAGGCAATAGTAAGGTAGTAAACAGGTTCACCCCAATACGCCCGTTTGATCAGTAACACGGAGTGAACAGCAATCATTAGATACGCAGCAGACATTAGTCGGTGAGAAAGTTTAAATGGTTTGTATTTAACTGCGCTCCATAACGAAACGACAAGTAGCATTAGAATTAAATAAAAGCCCCATTCACCCATGCCTTCAGCAACGTCTCGTAAGCCACTAATATCGGCTTCAATTCTTGATAGGTTACCGTTAGGTCCAGTCCCAGAGTGTTTTAGTGGTCGCTCTAATAGGCCTGACATTATCATCCATTTTGGAATTTGATACCAAAGCCAATGCACCACACCCAATGCTACACTACTAATACCCAACCATTTATGAACCCGATATGCTTTATCCATACCGTGCAACCAGTTTTCGACCAAAGGCAGACGCATTGCCAACACTATGGTGATCGACATTAGCATCAATGACAGAATGCCCGAATATTGAATCATGGCAGAGCGCCATTCAAAGATACTAGTAGAGGAAAGAAGCTGTGGTTCCATTGCAAACCATAATATGGATATGGTGGCGAGCATTGCCCAAATGACGTTGCGAACAGTTTTCATGATGAAGTACTCAGTTAATCTACTATTTAAATTTAGCTCCCCTCCTGTAAAGCAACGTCAATAAAGGTAAAAGGAGGTAAAGTACGGTAGATGTGACGATTTCTCATGCCAGTGACTCTAAAGGTTGCTTACTTATGTTCAAAGACGATTTAGACAGCTAAGCAATTGAACGTGATCATCAAGCGATTCTGTCGTACCTTAAATACAACGAATGTTATATAGCAGTAGTGGCTTTATTATGGAACTTTCTTTCAGTGTGGTGTTCAGTTTCGTGTATGATCAAAACCAGGTCGCTTTATGGTTTTAATTTGGGACACTTTATAGTTTTAGTTTGATTTTAAATCGTTGATATTTTGGTATTAGATTGGACACCTTTCGTTTTAACGATATCTAGCGTTTAACAATTTTTAATCAACGAGTTATAACGCACCACACCTTGCAAACAGCATTGAAAATGCGACTGGTACTGAACTTAGGTACTGAGCTATGCGCTATCTCAATCAATCTAGTCATCATTCTTGGACTTTCCGTTTCCAATTTCCTCGGCGTGTTCGTGACTATTTTTATGGTCAATTTGAATATAAGTATTCGTTGGGTAAAGTGACGCCAAACGAGGCATGTTCGAAAGCTGTCTAAAAAGTGTTCGTTTGAACTTGACTAGTACCGACCACGATAAATATAGTGGGGAAAAATAGCTTGGATGCTCAGAGGACGGTGCAATGAGAATATTATCATTAACTTTACTAGTACTAGGGGCAAGCCTGGCTGCAAGTGCATTAGCACAAGACAAAGGAACGTTTGAAGAGTACGTCAAGGGGCTCAAAGAAGAAGCTCGTCAGCAAGGTATTTCTTCACAAGTTCTTACGGAGGCATTTCACAATGTCGAATACACACCAAGAGCGGTCAATGCAGACCGTAACCAACCTGAACAAAAGCTAACATTAGACCAATACGTTTCTCGAACTGTTCCCGATTCGAAGATAAAACAAGCGAACGAAGTGTATAAAAAATACGCCATCGAATTAAAGCGTATCGGTGAGAAGTACAATGTACAACCGAGTTTTATTGTCGCACTTTGGGGTATCGAGAGTAATTTTGGACTCATTACCGGAAACTATCGTGTGATTGATGCATTATCAACGCTCGCTTATGAGGGACGCCGTGAAGCATTCTTTAGAAAGGAAGCGTTGGCAGCACTGACGATTCTCCAGCAAGGTGATATTGCTCCCGAAGATATGAAAGGTTCGTGGGCAGGAACAATGGGTCAATGTCAGTTTATGCCCACCACATTTTTGGATTATGCCGCTGATGGTAATGGTGATGGAAAAAAAGACATTTGGGGCAGTAAAGCCGATGTGTTTGCGTCCATCGCGAATTACCTAACAAAATTAGGTTGGGATGGTAACAATACCTGGGGGCGTCCAGTTCAAGTACCGCAAGGTCTGTCGCCAGATTTACAGGGCGTGAGCCTGAAAAAGGTAAGTATCTCCAAGAGTGGGCCAAGCTTGGTGTCACTCTTCCTGATGGCCGACCTCTACCTCAGTTAGACGAAGATATAAAAGCGTGGCTTTTTATACCTGATGATGGGAATGGGCGTAAATATTTGGTGTATAACAACTACAACGTACTGATGCATTGGAACCATTCCTATTACTTCGCTCTTGCTGTGAGTCATCTAGCTGACAGTGTTGATATGAACTAAATGAAAACGCAGATATTGTAGTCAATGGTTAGTTCATAACAATCCACTTTTTACACGCCTAAAGGTAACGTATTCTTTGGCAACGCCATTGTTGGCGATAAGGCGCTAGTATTGAAGGGCAATCTATTAAAATGCTCATCGCTCGCTACCTATAAATGGTTCGCGAACAGATGAGCAAGTTTTTCTCGTGGAGGGCACATTATTAGCGGCCAACTCCAAGATGAAGCTACTCGGTATAGACGCTATCACCATCGATGGGAGGAGACTTGATGAAGACTGCCTTCCAATCTTCAGAACCTTTGTTTACAACATAATGGTTTTCTTTTGGGAGACACTGCAAAATATCCCCTTTTTTAAGCACCTGTAGTTCGTCATTAACATACATGTGAATTTCACCCGACAGAGTGTAAAAGGTCTCTGAGGCATGGGCGTGATGGTGTTTTTTAAACTCTTGATTAGGCTTAAGCACAACGACTCCAAGGTCATACTGTTCAGTACGCACCAAATACTTGGGACCATGGTCCTCAAAACGATATTGATGTTGGTCTTCGCTAGTTTTAAACATAATTCGCTCCTATACCTATAATCCTGTCGCTTTCCAAAGTGGTGTCGTTAATCCATCGTCCACGAGATGCAACTGCTCTTTGTAAATGCTTAACCATTTGAGTTTGAGCTGTTGGTAAGTTTCTCTGTTTTCTGGATTTGGATAATAACTGGTCTCCCATTCGACCAATGCTTCTCCTGCACTCGCAAGATCGCTGTATACACCAGCGCCAACCCTGCTGCAATGGCGCAGCCTAAAGCGGTAGCCTCCTTAACGACAGGCACTCGAACTTCCAATCCGGTGACATCCGCTAAGATCTGGCTCCAAAGTTTGCCTTTTGATGCACCACCAGCAAATACAATAAAGTCTGGATTGGCATGGGAGAATTCAAATACTTGCTCTAAGTTGCAGCAAGAGACGATGGAGGCATTTTCTTCCAATGAGCGGAATAGGGTGGGCTTATTGCATTTTTCTGGGTCAATCGACAAATTAATAAAGGACGGTGCGGCGTGATACCATGTCTTAAAATGCATCGCGTCAGAGAAAATAGGCATCACACCGTAAGACCCACATGGCACGTGGCTGGCCATTTCTTCAAGCAAGGTATAGACATCTTTACCTAGTCGTTCGGCAACCAGCTTTTCTTCACCGCAAAACGCGTCTCTAAACCAGCGCATAGTAAGTCCGGTGAAAAAGCTGATCGATTCAGCTTGAGCCATTCCAGGAATGACGTGAGGATTGATCCGAATGTTAATATCGGGGTCGGTCATAGGTTCTGGCAAGTTCACGACCTGCTGCCAGAAAGTACCGCCAAGGATTGCGGTTTGGTTTGGACGCACCACACCAAGCCCTAAACAGCCGAGTTGAACGTCTCCACCGCCCATCACAAAAGGCGTGCCCTCACACAATCCGGTTTCTTTCGCTGCCTGTTCTGTAATGGTTCCCAAGACGGTTCCAGTTTCGAGTACAGGAGAGAGAATGTTGGGGTTGAGGCCTGCCTGTTCAAGAATCTCCGGTTGCCACTGGCGAGATTTCAGGTTGAGCATACCGGTAGTACCAGCATTGGAAGGGTCAACGGCTATCTTATTGCAGAGCTTATAGCCAACCCAGTCACTGAGCATACTCACTGAGTGGATATTTAAGTAGATATCGGGACGGTTTTGTTTCAACCACAGCAATCTAGCCAGTGCACCAAGGGCTAAAGTTTGCCCTGTTTGGTGGTAAACCTGCTCTTCAAACTCACCACCAGCAAGTGCTTTAAGCTCGCCCACTTGCACACCCGCTCGTGCATCCACATTGGCGCAAGCCCAAAGCGGAGTTTGATTGCTATCATAGACCGCAATGCCCTCGCGCATGGAGCAGCTTGATACACCAACGATAGCGTCAGCGGGAAGGTTTGCTTCTTCGAGAGCCTGACGAGTACATTGACAAACCAAATCCCAGTTGTTGGTTAGGTCGAAATCCATAGAGCCTTCTGCACCTAACACAGGACGATGGGTCCATTCTCGCTGACCGACTGCAATTTGTTCACCAAGGGTGTTAAAAATTACGGCACGTACGGAACCCGTGCCAGCATCAATAGCCATCAAATACTGATGGTCGCGCCTTTGCTCTTGCATAGCATCCTCATTCTTATTTACTCAAAATAATGTCAAGCAAACTCGCCCAACCAAGACGCTATGCACATATCGTAAAGGTGCGTTAGCTATCAGTTTGGAATGAGTTCAAGAATTTTTGTTGCTGTTGCCTCGTTGGTTACCAATGCATTGATATACTGCCCCTTCAATGCCGCCAATATGGCCTCGGCTTTCACCGTGCCACCTGCAACACCAATTACAAATGGAATGTCTCTGAGCTTTTCTGGACGAACGGAAATCAATTCCTCGTGCAGTTTTATGTCCTCAAGTACATTGCCTTGTCCATCGAAGAAGTAACCCAATATGTCTCCTTGGGCTCCTTTTCTTTGAAGTACTTTTTGTTCACCAAGCGAGATGTAACCCGTCTGGTGCATGGTCGCTTTTTCTACCTGAGCCACTGAGCCGATGGAAATCACCGCAACGTCAGCGGAACTCGAAGCCATCAATACGTCATTAACACTGTCTTCTTTGTAAAGGACGTCTGCGACGGCTTTTGATGACACACGCAATGGAGCGGGAACCAGATTGACATCGCAGCTCGCGTCTAGGTGCGAGATGCCCTTCATATAGGTACCAACACCGCCTGCCAATGACACAACAGGGACTTGCTTGGTCTGAATAAAGCTTCCTAAATTCTTTAGCGTGGCCATAATGGTTTCGCCAAACCCAATCGCCAATAAATCGCTTGGGCCAACATGACTGACCACCATACTTGCAGCACCGACACTCACTCTGTGGTTGATATCCGTACCCATTGGGTCAGCATCGGGGATCACTCGAATGTCTTTTAGCTCAAAGTGCGTCTTTAGCTGATGCTCTAAATCCATACAGCCCTCGAATCGAGAGTGGATCCTGACGTGGATCAGACCTTGCTGACGCCCTTTCTCTAGCAATCGCGATACTTTAAGTCTTGGTAGTCCAAGTAAGTTTCCTATTTCAGTTTGAGTCAGGTTGTCGTTGTAATAAAACCAAGCGATTCTCGCGACTAACTCTTCTTCGGTCATCATATCTGTTGGCTCCAGCATCTATCTCTCCATTTTGAAAATCACAATTTATAAAAATCAAATGTTCAATTAATTCACTCTGAAATTATAAAATTTTTTTCGTCATAAATGAAGAGCAATTGCCATCTATGAGAGATTGATTGTTCGAATATTAATCCATTTTTCGGCTGCCTGAAATATATAATCAACGATATATCAAGGAATAATTGTGATCGTAACGAGGTTTCTTACTTATTTACAGAACGATTAACAGTTTGTGATCTGTGCATAAGATTTAACCAGATTTCAGATCTATCATTTTGAACAATTGAGAAATACAAAAACATTTGTTCAATTTTACGTAGTGTTTGGAGGCAAAATGGATGTTTCTAGCAGTACCACAATTAAACCCACTAACGAGTTAGTCCGTGTTCAGGGTGTGGCAAAGCAGTTCTCTGGAGTAGAAGTGCTTAAAGACATCGACTTTCTACTGTTAGAAGGACAGATTCATGCATTGCTTGGCGGAAATGGCGCAGGCAAATCTACATTAATGAAGATTATTGCAGGTCTGCTTCAGCCAGATGGTGGTGATATTGTGATCCGTGGTGAGGCGATTTCTCAGTTCTCACCAACAATGGCACATAAGTTAGGCATCTATTTGGTGCCACAAGAGCCACTTCTATTTCCTAATCTCTCGGTTCGCGAAAATATCCTGTTCCAATTACCCAAGACTGAGGAGATGGAGCAGAAGCTTCAAGAAACGCTTAGCGCTCTTAATTGCACGCTAAACCTAGATGCTGAGGCCAATACGCTTGAGGTTGCAGACCAACAAATAGTGGAAATTATGCGCGGCCTTATCAGGGACTCTAAGATCCTCATCTTAGATGAACCCACGGCCTCTCTTACTCCTAAAGAGACCCAGCATCTGTTTGAACAAATGCGTGACCTAAAAGCGGCAGGCGTTGGCCAGGTGTTTATTTCCCACAAAATTCCAGAAATTTTTGAAATTTCCGATGTTGTTACCGTCATGCGAGATGGTTGCATTGCTTTGTCTGAACCCATTGATGCGGTCAGTTCCGATCAGGTTATCAGTGCGATTGCGCCGCAATGCAAGATTGATAAGAGCAAACGTGAGACAGAGACTCGACAATATGACTTCAAATTGTCCACTGCATTTAATAAGGATGATGTCGTGCTGTCGGTCGATAGCCTCACTGGAGAAGGATTCAAAGATATCACGCTGGAAGTGAAAGCGGGGCAAATCCTTGGGCTTGCAGGTGTTGTTGGTGCAGGTCGCACCGAGCTTGCCGAAACGCTTTGTGGTGTGCGGACTCCATACGCAGGAACGGTATCGTTCGCAGGCAAGATATCTCAGAGCTGTCTTTTTCTCAGCGACTACAACTAGGCATGGTTTACCTGCCTGAAGATCGACAAGCCTCTGGGTTATTTCTTGATGCCCTCTGAGCTGGAACATTCGTTCTATGGTGCACAACCGGTTTGGTTTGTGGCTACAAAACCCAACGGAGCGGGGAAGGCTCGAAAGTTATATCGATGCGATGTCTATTCGCACGACGGCAGATGATCAAGCGGCGCGCACGTTGTCTGGAGGTAACCAGCAAAAGGTATTAATTGCCAAGTGCTTAGAAGCCGACCCGAAACTGCTCATTATTGATGAACCCACTCGTGGGGTCGACGTATCAGCGCGTTATGACATTTATGAAATCATTCGTTTTATCGCTGCTAAGAACGTTGCCGTCGTGGTGATTTCCTCAGATTTGGATGAGGTAGAGCTGCTATCTGACTCAGTATTTGTCCTTCATCACGGAGAACAAAGTGGTCAGTTGTGTGGCGATCAGATCACGGTCGACAACATTATGAAGATTGCCTTTGGTCAGGAGAAGGAGGCACATCATGCTTAATTTTATTAAGAACAATCGAGAATCTACCGTTCTGATTGCCATCTTACTGCTGTTCATTGCGATTAGCTTAGCCGATAGCAATTATTTTCATATCCAAACGCTCACTATGGTGTTCTCAAGCGCACAAGTGTTGATTCTATTAGCTATTGGCGCCTCGATGGTGATGCTAACTCGCAATATCGATGTCTCGGTTGGCTCAACTATGGGGCTATCTGCTGTCGCGGTCGCCACTGCCTTGAATGCCGGATTCCCGTTACCAATAGCGGCACTGATGGCGCTGTGTGTCGGTGCAGCTTGTGGATTCTTAAATGGCGTTTTGGTTTCTATCTGTAAGATCCCGGCCATTGTCGCCACTTTGGGTACCTTGGGTCTATTTCGTGGATTAATGCTGCTCTGGACTGGCGGTAAGTGGATCGAGGGACTGCCTAACTCTATCAAAGCGTTATCGTCATCAAGCTTCTTAGGCATTTCCTATTTTGGTTGGATCATCCTTTTGATCACTGCGGGTTTTGCCTACTTATTATCACGCACTCAGTTTGGCCGCAATTTCTATGCGGTGGGTGACAACCTTCAAGGCGCGCGTCAATTGGGCGTCAATGTCGATGCGACTCGGATCATCGCTTTTACCCTGAACGGCACTATGGCCGCTATGGCGGGGATCGTATTTACATCGCAAATAGGCTTTGTTCCTAACACCACTGGTAATGGTCTTGAGATGAAAGCGATCGCAGCTTGTGTGCTTGGTGGCGTTAGCCTGCTTGGGGGCGTCGGCACAGTGGTTGGAGCGATTTTGGGAGCCTTCTTCCTGACTCAAATTGACAGTGTTCTAGTGCTTATGAGACTGCCAGCTTGGTGGAATGACTTTATTGCAGGTTTGGTATTGCTCTCTGTCTTGGTATTTGACGGGCGATTGAGAGTGTCGATTGAAAAGGCTATCAAGGCACAGCGTTACGCCAGATTTAAAGTTGAACTGGAACCAACGAAAGGCGACAAGTCAGACAAGCATCTTTCTGTCGTGAACAAGAGCAAAAGGGAGCAAACATTATGAAAATGGGTCGATTTGCCAGTTGGGAAGGTGCGCTTGCGGCACTCATCGTGATGGAGATTCTGATCTTTGGTGCGATTAATCCCAGCATGCTCAGTATGAATGTTCTGCTCTACAGTACGAGTGATTTTATCTACATCGGTATTGTCGCTTACCTTTGACGTTGGTGATTGTGAGCGGTGGGATGGATRATCTCTCTTGGTTCGACAATTGGTCTTAGTGCCATCGCGATGGGGGTGTTATTCAAATTAGGGCTACCCATTGAACTTTGCATGTTATTGACGGTGGTCATCGGAGCACTATGCGGCCTAATCAATGCCTTGTTGATTCTTTATACCGGTGTGAATCCATTAGTGATTACGTTAGGCACCATGTATCTGTACGGGGGCAGCGCTCTGTTGTTGTCTGGTATGTCGGGTGCGACAGGGTATGAAGGTATTGGTGGTTTCCCAAGTTCATTCACCGATATTGCGAATGGAATGGTGTTGGGCCTTCCGTTCCCGTTGTTCCTGTTTATCGTCGCTATCGCGTTACTCGCAATGGTGCTTCATAAATCGAAAATTGGACGCAATCTGTTTCTGATTGGTCAAAATGCGCGTGTAGCGAAATACAGTGGTATCCCTGTCGCATCAACACTTTGCTTTGCCTACAGCATGGTGGGGATCTGCGCGGCAATCTCGGGCATCTTGTTGGTGTCTTACTTTGGCTCAGCGCGTTCTGATTTGGGTATCTCATTCCTTATGCCTGCGATTACCGCCGTAGTGCTTGGTGGTGCCAACATATACGGTGGCGCAGGTTCAATTCTTGGCACAGCGCTCGCGGCACTGCTGGTGGGCTATATGCAACAAGGCTTGCAAATGGTCGGTGTGCCAAATCAAATCTCAAGTGCGCTCTCTGGCGGGCTATTGATTGTTGTTGTGGTAGTTCGTTCGATAGTGAGTCATCGAGATGTTCTGAAAGATAAGTGGCATAGGATGGTGTCACCCTATGCCACAAATAAAGCAGCAAACCAATAACAACCCCCTACATTGAAATGGAAATCCCTTGGAGGATGTATGAATAAGTCAATGAAAACATTAGCGTTAGCAATTTCTATGGGTATCGCAATGACATCAGTGGCACAAGCCGCTGAGAAAATTGCCTTTATTCCGAAACTGACTGGTGTTGGCTTCTTTACCAGTGGCGGTCAGGCGCGGTGGAAGCGGGCAAGGAGCTAGGCGTTGATGTGACCTATGACGGTCCAACAGAGCTAGTGTTCCGAACCAAGTACAGCTTATCAATAACTTCGTTAACCGTGGTTATGATGCCATTGTGGTATCTGCGGTTTCACCAGACGGTCTTTGCCCATCGCTCAAACGTGCGATGCAGCGTGGCGTAAAAGTACTGACTTGGGACTCAGATACTAAACCAGAGTGTCGCAGTATTTACATCAGCCAAGGGACGCCTGATCAGTTAGGCAGCATGTTGGTCGAGATGGCCGCAGACCAAATCCCAGAGAAGAAAGCGCAAGTCGCATTTTTCTACTCAAGCCCTACGGTTACCGACCAAAACCAATGGGTAGAAGCCGCTAAAGAAAAGATTGAGAAAGAGTATCCAGGATGGGAAGTCGTGACGACACAGTTCGGCTACAACGATGCCACCAAATCACTGCAAACGGCAGAGAACATTCTTAAAGCTTATCCAGAGCTAGACGCGATCATTGCACCAGATGCGAACGCGCTTCCTGCCGCTGCGCAGGCCGCTGAGAACCTAAAAGTTGAAGACGTCGCGATTGTTGGTTTCAGTACCCCGACRCGTGATGCGCCCCTTATGTGAAGCGTGGCACGGTTGAGCAGTTTGGTCTTTTGGGATGTGGTTAATCAAGGCAAGATCTCTGTTCATGTGGCGAATCACCTACTTAAGAATGGCGATATGAACGTTGGAGATACGCTGGACATTCCGAATGTGGGACCAGTGAAAGTATCTCAAAACGCGGTTCAAAGATATGACTATGAAGCGGACGGTAATGGCATCGTGGTTATGCCAGAGCGTACCGTGTTCACTAAAGACAACATTGATAATTTTGATTTCTGATATGAGTAATGGAGCCAGCTCGGTTGCTGGCTCTTACCTCTACGACTTGGAGTAAGATAAATGGCTGATTTAGACGATATCAAAGATGGCAAAGACTTTGGATTAGACAAACCTCAGGTTAACCCAACATTTGATATTAAAGGTTGTGGTTCGTTGGATTGGGGGATGCAGTCTCGCTTGTCTCAGGTGTTTAATCCTAAGACAGGTAAAACGGTGATGTTGGCGTTTGACCACGGTTATTTCCAAGGGCAACAACGGGCTTGGAGCGCATCGACCTCAATATTAAACCTCTTTTTGAACACACCGATGTGCTCATGGCGACGCGTGGTGCTGTACGTTCTATGGTGCCTGCAAACACCAATAAACCTGTTGTATTGCGCTGCTCTGGTGCTAACTCAATCCTTACTGAGCTAGAGAATGAAGCAATAGCGGTTGGAATCGAAGACGCGATTCGTCTTAATGTGGCTGCGATGGCGGCTCAGGTCTATATTGGCTCTAAATTTGAACACCAATCGATCAACAATATTATCAAGCTCATTGATGATGGTACTCGCTACGGCATTCCAACGATGGCGGTCACGGGTGTCGGCAAGGAAATGGCAAGGGATCAGCGCTACTTTACCCTAGCGACACGCATTGCAGCAGAGATCGGCTCACACTTTGTGAAGACGTATTTCGTTGAAAAAGGGTTTGAGAAAGTGGCAGCAGGCTGTCCTGTTCCTATCGTTATTGCTGGTGGTAAGAAGCTTCCTGAGCTAGAAGCATTGGATATGTGCTATCGCGCGATCGACCAGGGCGCGGCAGGTGTTGACATGGGACGCAACATATTCCAATCAGAAGATCCAGTGGCGATGATTAAAGCCGTGCGTGAAGTGGTACACAACAATATGTCGGCTCAGCACGCGCATGAGCTATTCCTATCATTAAAAAATAGCTAGGAGGTCATCATGCATGTCACGTTGGTTGAAATTAACGTAAAACCCGACATGGTTGAACGCTTCAAAGAGGTGTTTCTGCTAACCACCTTGGTTCCATAGCAGAGGAGGGCAACCTTAGGTTCGACGTCTTCAAGATGAAGAAGAGCCAACGCGTTTTGTGATATATGAAGCCTACAAAGATGAGGCTGCGATGTTAGCGCATAAGCAAACCCCGCATTATTTGCAATGTGTTGAAGATCTTAAGCCCATCATGACTGGCGCTCGAAGCAAGCGGCTATATCATGGTTTGATGCTCAATAGCTAGAGGTAGACATGAGTAACAGAAACTGGGTACTTGCAAAAAACAAACAATGTCTCAGTGTCGGTGTTACTGCGGCGGACTGGCGAAACCTAACGGCTTCGCTATCCCCGTTGAGACCAGATACCGAGTGGTTGCATGTTGATGTAATGGATGGACAGTTTGTGCCTAAGTTAACCGTGGGCCCTTGGATTCTATCCTCACTTCCCGACTCTTTCGTCATTGATGCCCATGTGATGACTGGTTCACCGATGTTACATGCTCGGGAGCTGGTTAAACTCGGTGCTCATGCGGTGACATTGCAATATGAGGGATTGGATAATGCCGTTGAAGCGTTTGTTGAGTTAGAAACGGCTAAAGTGACTTACCAAGGCGAGAGTTTTCCGCTTATCCGTGGCGTCAGCTTGTGTCCGACGACGGATCTTGACGTGTTGGGTGGGTTACTACCGCATGTTGAATTGATTCAATTGTTGACTCTGGATCCGCGTAACGGAGAAAAAATGGATAACGAGATGTTCTTAAAGCGTTTACATGCTCTCAACACGTTACTGGCGGCTACAGTGTTTGATCCCTTGATCAGTGTCGATGGTTCCATGTCCCTTGGCCTTGCAAGGGGGGCGGTAGCTGAAGGTGCGCAAGTGGTGGTATCTGGGAGCGCACTATTTAGCGGTGACTCACTGAGCGATAATCTCCTGTTATGGCGTAACCTTAACCAGTTCTAGCCTGTTTGGTTGAAGCACGTAACCAAGCGGATAACTTTCCAAGTGAGACTCTTCTAAACAGAGAAGGGTCTCACCCTCATTTAAAGCAATCGTACATTGACAGACTGCTAGCGCGATACCTCAGACAAGGTGTCATGCAAACTATTGATATTCATTTTTAGCAACCAATGGCGAGATTTCAGTAAAGTGTGGCACGAGTAGTAAACACCAAACTAGATGTGCTTCATATTGAACTATTTCCCATCATCCAATCTGATCTCCTATAGACCTACTTACCATGCGCTCACTGCTCAGATATACGGGAGTGTCAAAAATTGAAAAAATTATCCATTAGTCTCATTGTTCTTCTATCGGTGTTTKGTTTTTGTATGGCTTGGAATAAAGGGTGTGATGAATCCACTGGAAAGGGACAATATACAGCAGCCGATTTATACCATTGGTGATTTGAACTATGCGGAATCTTTAGCTAACAATAAAAAAATAGTGAAGTTTGGTCCTGCTTTTTGGGGACTCTATCCCGGAGGTATCGCATTTAGTGATGCTAACCAAGCCGCAGAGTACATCAAAAACAACAAAGAACTGTTAAATGAATTTTCAGATGGTTGGGCCATCTACCAATTATCTGGAGATTTTGCTCTCGATACCGAGAAGAAGGGAGAGAATCATTATACGAATAAGTCACTTTTTGTGGTAAGAAGCGCCGCAAAGCCTTAGTCAATATCCATTTGAATAAGACCCACTTTGATACGCGGCGACATAGATTAGTTAAGACGCTCGATGCTGTTCATCGGGCGTTTTTTAAATCACCTTGTCATGGCGAAGATGGTTGTCTGATTCCGTTACAAAGCACTTAGGTATTTAGCCATAAGATGAATCTCTTCATCAGTATAATGCTCCATAGCGACTTCCATGGTCATGAATAGACCATTTTTGCGTTTTTTTAACTGATAATCTTTCATTTGATTGAAGAGATACATCTCGTTTTGTCCACCAATCTTGGGATACATCGGCATTACCGGCTCATTTCCGGTCTCACCGTGACAGGTTGCACAGCCTCCTTTGCCTGGTGAGATATAAAGGGCTTTGCCTTGTTCA
>ASHK01000356.1 GCA_000695745.1 Vibrio madracius
GCAAATAGATGGCAAATCTCATCTGACAATTTAGTGATGAAGATTGGTGATGGTATTGTTTGTGCCATCCACCAAACACTTTGGCTTGGCTTACATTTTCTATGGTCATTCTATCCATCCAATTTAAAAGCGCGGGCCCTAGAGTACTAGGACCCTAAATGATTAGTAGTGAATAACAGTACGAATACTTTCGCCTTTGTGCATTAATTCGAATGCTTCGTTAATGTTATCTAGTGGCATGGTATGAGTGATGAACTCTTGCAAGCCAAATTCACCAGCCATGTAACGCTCAACAATTTCTGGTAGTTCGCTGCGGCCTTTTACACCACCAAACGCACTACCGCGCCAAACACGACCAGTCACTAATTGGAATGGGCGAGTTGAGATCTCTTGACCTGCGCCAGCGACACCGATGATAACGGACTCACCCCAGCCTTTGTGGCAGCACTCTAATGCTTGACGCATGACGTTTACGTTGCCGATACATTCGAAAGAGTAATCTACGCCACCATCTGTCATTTCGATAATGACTTCTTGAATAGGCTTATCGAATTTTTGAGGGTTGATCACGTCAGTTGCGCCCAACTGTTGAGCAAGCTCGAATTTGCTTTCATTGATGTCTACACCAATGATTTTGCTTGCACCAGCCATACGAGCACCGATGATGGCAGACAGACCAATACCACCAAGACCAAAGATAGCCACAGTATCGCCTTTTTCTACTTTAGCGGTATTAAGCACCGCACCCATACCGGTAGTCACGCCACAGCCAAGTAAGCACACTTCTTCTAGAGGGGCTTCTTTGTTCACTTTAGCTAATGAAATTTCTGGCAATACAGTGTACTCAGAGAAAGTAGAGCAACCCATGTAGTGATAGATTGGCTGACCGTCTTTATAGAAACGAGTGGTGCCATCAGGCATTAAGCCTTTACCTTGAGTTTCGCGAACGGCTTGGCAAAGGTTAGTTTTACCAGACTTACAGAATTTACATTCGCCACATTCAGCAGTGTAAAGAGGGATAACATGGTCTCCAACTTCAACGCTAGTCACGCCTTCACCAACCATTTCAACAATGCCGCCACCTTCGTGACCAAGAATGCTTGGGAAAATACCTTCTGGATCATCACCAGATAGAGTGAATGCGTCAGTGTGACATACGCCAGTTGCTACAATTTTTACCAGTACTTCACCCGCTTTTGGAAGCATAACATCGACTTCTTCCATTTTTAGCGGTTGGTTTGGACCCCAAGCGACAGCTGCTCGTGATTTGATAAATTGTTCAGTCATGATTATTCCTATTATTGTAAGGTAACAAAATTAACTTAACGGCTAACTTGAGTAAGGTTAGTTCACTTCTCGCCGTTTGCATCAGATGGGCTTAGTATATTTATTTCGTAATTAATGATAATTAGTAAAAATTGAAATACACTATTACGTGGAAGTAATAGTGAGGTTTGAGATGGCAAATTGGGAAGGGATTAATGAGTTTGTTGCAGTCGTAGAAACGCAGAGTTTTACTGGAGCAGCAGAGAGATTGGCAACATCCGTTGCGAATATTAGTCGCAGGGTAAATGCGTTAGAAGAAAAGCTTGGGGTAAAGCTTTTTGTAAGAACGACTCGCAAAGTATCGGTAACGGAAGTTGGAGCTACTTACTACCAACATTGTAAGCCTCTAGTCGATGGTCTGGCTCTTGCGGAGTTGGCTATTACTCAGCTCCAATCGACTCCGAAAGGTAAAATTAAGATGACGGCACCGGTGACGTTTGGTGAGCAGGTTCTTGCGCCTTTGATGCACGAATTCCTATTGATGCATCCGCAAATTGAACTGGATTTGATCCTTTCTAACCAAAAGATGAATCTGGTCGAAGAGGGTTTTGATTTAGCCGTTCGACTTGGTCGGTTAGAAGATTCCTCTATGATGGCGCGTAAATTACTCGACCGTCATATGTTCGTCTGTGCAAGCCCTACCTATCTGGAAAACATGGTGAACCTCATACGCTGTCTGAATTGAAACGTCATAGCTGCTTACGAGGGTCGACAAAGTATTGGCGCTTTGATGAAAAAGGCTCAGAACGCCTTATTCATGTTGATGGTCGAGTACAGTGCAATAGCGGCTATGCGTTGGTCGATGCCGCATTAAAAGGTTTAGGGATCGTCCAGCTTCCGGATTATTATGTGCAGCCTTACCTAGAGGCGGGGGAGTTAGTGGAAGTTCTAACCTCGTATCGTGGCGATCGTGAAGGTATCTGGGCACTGTATCCACAAAATCGGATGTTGACGTCGAAGGTGCGAACGCTCATTGATTATTTATCAGATGCACTAAGCAAAGAGAAACATGACGGATAAGCAAATGACCTTTGAGTTTAATGACCAAGATCGACGCTTTATGCAGCGCGCGATGGAGTTAGCCAGTCATGCGGAGCACGAAGGTGAAGTGCCTGTTGGGGCGGTATTAGTAAAAGATGGCCAGATTATCGCTGAGGTTGGAATCAGTCGATTGGTCATCACGATGCGACAGCCCACGCGGAGATGCAAGTGATACGCAAGGCGGGTCAGAGTATAGAGAACTATCGACTGTTAGATACGACTTTATATGTGACGCTAGAGCCTTGCCCAATGTGTGCTGGGGCACTATTACACAGTCGAGTAAAGCGGATTGTATTTGGCGCACCTGATTTAAAAGCTGGGGCGGCAGGCACGGTATTGAACCTGTTTGAAAGCCAAGCCTCTTACCATTATGCCGATGTAGAGTCGGGGTTATTGGAAGCAGAATGCCGTGACCAGTTGCAGGCCTTCTTTAAACGTCGACGTAAAGAAATAAAGCAGAAGAAGCAAGAGCAGCGCGATACGCAGATGAAAGGTGAAGAGTGATTTTTAGCAAACATCTGCCTAGCAGATGTTTGCTGTCTTTGCTTTATGGAGTGAGTAACTGCATAAATGCGCGGTGACGCCAGATAACTTTCTTTTTATTATTGGCAACTTTTCTTTTGCGGCGGTTTGCTGCCACCGTCTTATTAAGGTGTTTAGATTGCTTTCTTTTCCTTGCAAGCATAAAACTACCTCCTATCACTAAAGATAAACCTCTCCGATCTGTATCTATACACAATCATTGCATAATAGATGTCCTTATCAATGGATCGATGTCGGAGTACGAAACACAAACATCCGCCTTATTCGAAATAAGGTGGTTGAGATTGTGCAGAGTGTTAGCAGAAGTACGACAGTACCTTGCGATAGAGGAGATTATCACGCCATTTTAAGACTTAGCTAATGATCAATCTCAAACTTTAATGTAAGGGCTTGAGAATTAGATTTCAAGTATGCGAAGTAGGATTATATTCGCATACTTGAACCATATCTTATTTAGCGTCCTGTCCGCCCTGAAGGTTGGCTTGCAGGAGCTTCTGTTTCTGTGGTCGTTGAATGCTGCTCTGAACCTGACGCACTAGAAACCGGTGGTAGTGGCGGAATCACAATCAAGTCTTCGGTGCTGAACTCCTGCTCAGCTTTTGCTGCGATTTGCTTGTCGATATGACCAATAATGCTTTGATAATAGCGACGGATATTCTCAACATAGTTTCTCGCTTCATCACCACGCGCATAGCCGTAGCGAGTTTGGCTATAGTATTTCTTCTGACGTAGCAGAGGTAAGCGGTCTTTTACGTCCGCCCAAGCGTCAGGGTCTCCACCTTGGCGTTTAGTGAGGCGTCTTGCATCCATCATATGGCCAAATCCGACGTTGTACGAGGCCAATGCAAACCAGATTTTTTCATGCTCCGCGATAGAATCGGGTACGCGATCAACAATTCGTCTTAGGTATTCAACCCCACCACGGACAGATTGCTCTGGATCCAAACGATTGGTTACACCAACACTTTTCGCCGTTGGCAGAGTAAGCATCATCATGCCTCGAACCCCTGTTGGTGATTTAGCGATAGGGTTCCAATGTGACTCTTGGTAAGCAAGAGCCGCAATTAAGCGCCAATCAAATTCGTTCGAATATTTCTTAAACAGTGGTGACCACTTCGGTAACTTGCCATCCAAGGCACGAATAAACGCTCGGGTGTCGACATAGTCGAAAACACCAATATGACCAATGTACTTTTCTTCTAAATTGGCCAGCTCCCCAGTCTGTTTTAGTCGGCCAAAAAACTCGATCATTAGCGCGTACAAACTTTCATCTTCAGATTTACGCATATACCAAGAGATCGGCTGATCTTCTGTCATCTCGAACGCCAATGCGAGATCGGGATATATGCGTTGAGAAAGTGACAGTTCTACCGAATCAGCCATTGTGAATTTAAGTTGACCGTCAGACACTTGCTTTAGCAGGTCATTGACATCGGCGTTTGCGTCAATGTAGTAGCGGAAATCTGGGTTTTTATTAGCGACATTTGCCAGTGTTTGTTCAAAGTGAGAATCTTTGACGATCGCAAAAACCTCTTCACCATTGGCTTTATCGATCAATTCTTGTTGGTTATTTAGTAACTGCTCTAGATTGCGTGGTCGCCATTGGCCCTTTTTATAGACAACTTGTTGACTGACATAGTAGTAGGCTGGGCCTGAACGAAAGTGTTTAATGCGTTCAGGAGACTGACTTAAGCCCGCAGCGATAATATCGATTTCGCCCTTTTGCAATGCAGGGAAAAGCTCGCTTGACGATAAGCAGGCTTCATTTCCAGCCTCACGCCGAGTTCGTCTGCAAATTGTCTGGCCAACTCATAATCCAATCCAGTAGGGCCATCTGGTCCAATGTAGTAGGAGAGTTGATTGTTGAGAGTACCGACTCGAAGTACTCCACGCTCTTTAATGTTCTCAAGTTCGCTTTTAGGGTCAGAGTCTATCTGGCAACCAGTCATGCCAAGGGTTAATAGCAAACCGATAGAATTTTAAACCAGCGTGAACTTAGCCAACAAACAACAGAAGGATTTTGCATTAATTCATTTATCTCACAATGTTCGTGGTGTCTTTATACCAAAGCTGGAGGGGTAGGCAAAGTAAGAAGGCACAAACACCCGAGAGTGGTCACTCAATCACCAGGACGGTATCGTTTGCAGCAAATCGAAAAAAAATGACGAAAACGTTTGCGTTAGCGGTTACGTCACAAAAAAAATCCTCTATAATAGCGCCGCATTGGACCAGGATAAATTGTTATACGTTCAAAAGTTAAATATAAGTGTTTGAATTTATAATAATTTCACCTCAATCAACTGCATAAGAGACCTAAGCACATGAGAATTTTGCGTGGTTCCCCAGCTCTTTCTGAGTTTCGTGTTAACAAGCTACTAGAGCTTTGTCGTGAACTAGACCTACCAGTAACAGGTATTTACGCTGAGTTTGCCACTTT
>ASHK01000357.1 GCA_000695745.1 Vibrio madracius
AGTAAAAGGGATTGGTGAATATCAGATCCTTGGTGAATCCATTGATGATGCGGCGGGTGAAGCGTTTGATAAAACCGCAAAGCTAATGGGGTTAGATTACCCAGGAGGGCCTTTATTGTCTAAATTGGCGGATAAAGGCACACCTGGTCGATTCAAATTCCCACGTCCAATGACGGATCGTCCTGGTTTGGACATGAGTTTTTCTGGTTTGAAGACATTTGCTGCCAATACTATTGCTGATAATGATGACAGTGAACAGACTCGCGCAGATATTGCTTATGCTTTCCAAGAAGCGGTGTGTGATACATTGGCGATTAAGTGTAAGCGAGCCTGAAACAAACTGGTATGAAACGCATTGTTATTGCCGGAGGTGTCAGTGCTAATAAGTTCTTGCGTCAGGAGCTTGAGGCGCTTGCGAACAAAATTGGCGGTGAGGTTTACTATCCTCGTACGGAGTTTGTACCGACAATGGTGCCATGATAGCTTATGCAGGTATGCAGCGGCTAAAAAATGGTGAAGCCGCTGAACTTTCAGTAGAAGCAACGCCACGCTGGCCAATTGACCAGCTTAAGCCGATTAAAGCATAAAAAAAGAGGTCACTTCGGTGGCCTTTTTTAACGACATATTTTAACAAAACAGCGAGGTCTATGACTTGCTGTCTGTGTTAACCTGTCAAAAACATAGGGAATGAAGGTATATGAAGCAATTCAAGGTTGATGGTCAAACCATGGCTTATCAAGATGTAGGGCAGGGGCCAGTCGTTCTATTAGGTCATAGCTACCTGTGGGACAGTGCGATGTGGCAGCCTCAAGTGGAAGCGCTGAGTCAACATTATCGCTGTATCGTTCCAGATCTTTGGTCACATGGTGAGTCTGAAGCTGCGCCGACTTCAATGTCGAACCTTAAAGATTACGCGCACCATATATTGGCGTTAATGGATTCTCTTGAAATAGAAGAGTTTTCCATTGTTGGTTTGTCCGTTGGCGGAATGTGGGCGCAGAGCTAACCGCATTAGCACCAGCGAGAGTCAAAAGCTTAGTCCTTATGGATACGTTTGTCGGTCTAGAGCCTGAAGTTGCTCATGCTAAATACTTCGCCATGCTAGCGACGATTTCCGAGCTTAAAGCCGTACCTGCGCCGATTGTTGAGGCGGTCGTGCCATTGTTCTTTGCTAATAATGCTAAACAAGTGAATACTGAGCTTGTGGAGAATTTTGAAGCGAAATTGTCAGCGTTAAGTGGCGATCGAGCGGTTGAAGTGGCACGGATTGGTCGTATGGTCTTTGGCCGACGTGACTTGTGCGATGACATTGAGAAATTCGCGTTACCAGCCTTAGTTGCTGTTGGTGCAGAGGATAAGCCCCGTCCAGTACTTGAATCATATTTGATGAACGATCTGATTTCTGGCAGTACGATCAATGTGATCCCAGAGGCGGGCCATATCAGTAATTTAGAGCAGCCAGAATACGTAACGGCTATGTTGACAGAGTTTTTAGCTCAGCACAGCTAATGGTAAACCTGACGAATGATCAATACGAGTAAGCGGTGCCAATGGCGCCGCTTTTTGTTCTTTGATTAGCAATCAATTATGAGATCTTCTTTTTACCAAGCTTGGGTTCACTTCCATCAAACAATCGACGAATATTTTGGTGATGCCTTAACAAAATAAGGCAGCTCAACATTGCCACAGGAAGAGTGAAGAGAGGTCTTGCCATCCAAGTATAAACGGGTGCAAGTAAAACGGTAACGATCGCCGCCAGTGATGAATAGCGAAAGACCACGGCAACCAGTAACCAAGTGCCCGTAATCAGTCCCGTAAGATCCCAGCCGATCGGTGCAATTGCACCGAGTGCGGTCGCCACCCCTTTACCACCTTTAAAGTGGAAGAAAATAGGGTACATATGTCCAAGACATGCAGCGATGGCAATGACACCAAGAATCACAGGATCGATCCCTAAATAGTAACCACTCCAGACGGGAATGGTTCCCTTGAGCATATCGCACAGCAATACACCAATGGCTGCGCCTTTACCACCAACGCGAAGCACATTCGTTGCGCCTGGGTTATTGGAACCCACGGTTCTTGGGTCAGGTAATCGCAGCAAACGACAGATCAATACTGCACTCGATATTGAACCAAGCAAGTAAGCAGCGATGATCATAGCAAACGCTAATGGGGTCATTAGGCACCTTTTCGCAAGAAATTATCTAAGGGGACTGATATCATATCGAAAATAGTACGTTTTTCCCGACAAATGGGTATCCGACCTCTAATAAAGGACAAATCATGGCATTGGATAAAGTATTTATAGAACAGCTAGAAGTCATTACAACTATTGGTGTTTATGACTGGGAACAAGAAATAAAACAAAAGCTTATATTAGATATTGAAATGGCTCACGACAATGCCCCTGCAGGAAAAAGCGATGATGTCATGGATGCTTTAGATTATTCAAAAGTGAGTGAGGCGGTACTTAACCATATTGAAAATGGTCGTTTTCTGTTAGTGGAGAGAGTGGCGGAAGAAATCGCAGATTTAATTCAAACTCAATTTTCAGTGCCTTGGGTGAAAATCGCTTAGCGAAACCGGGCGCTGTACCACAAGCGAAAAGTGTTGGCGTTGTCATCGAACGAGGCGAGGCATGATTACGGCCTTTATTGGGGTTGGTTCTAATGTGGAGCGTGAAAAACACATTCGCGCTGCGTGCCAGGAGCTATCGCTCATTGCTAGTAATTTAAAAATGTCGCCTGTGTATGCGTGTGAATCTTTTGGTTTCTCAGGTAATGATTTCTACAACATGGTGGTTCGTTTAGATACATCGTTGAACTTGGTGGAACTTAGTGCAGCTCTGAAAGAGATTGAGGTGAAGTGGGGGCGAGATATTGATGCGGCTAAGTTTCAAAATCGCACCATCGATCTCGATATTCTGTTGTTTGGAAATGAAATCTCACAAAAAAAACCGCTCGTTCCACGTGAAGATATTTTTAAATATTCATTTGTCACACAACCTTTGTATGATCTTGCGCCAGATTTGGTCATTCCAAATGATGAGCGCACAATCAGTCAGATCTTAGCAACGATTCCAGCTCCTGTGGCTTTAAGAAGAATCGATTTTCAATTTTAGTTGGTAGTTAATAATGAGTTATTTTGAAGCCTTTATACTGGCACTAATTCAGGGGCTTACTGAGTTTTTGCCTATCTCGAGCTCAGCTCACCTGATTTTACCTTCAGCGGTTTTAGGATGGGAAGATCAAGGCTTAGCCTTTGATGTGGCGGTACACGTAGGTACGTTAGCTGCGGTGGTTATCTATTTTCGTAAGGAAGTGGTTACCTTGTTTGGCGCGCTATTTGGCTCTATTTTCAAAGGGGAGCGCAGCAAAGAGGCTAAGCTGGCTTGGATGATTGTCCTAGCAACGATTCCAGCGTGTATCTTTGGTTTGTTGATGAAGGACATTGTGGAGTTGTATTTGCGCAGTGCTTATGTGATTGCGACAACGACAATTGTGTTCGGCTTGCTGCTTTGGTGGGTGGATAAAAACTCCAAGTTAGCAGACGATGAATACCAAGCGGGTTGGAAGAAAGCGTTATTTATTGGCTTAGCACAAGCTTTGGCGATCATACCTGGTACTTCTCGCTCTGGTGCAACCATCACCGCGGCGCTGTATCTCGGATTTACTCGCGAAGCGGCAGCGCGTTTCTCGTTTCTGATGTCTATTCCAATCATCACTTTAGCTGGTGCTTACCTTGGTCTAAAACTGGTGACAGGCTCTGAGCCCATTCATGTTGGTTTCCTGCTAACTGGCATCATTGTGTCTTTTATTAGCGCATACATTTGTATTCACTTTTTCCTAAAACTGATCTCAAGAATGGGTATGACACCATTTGTGATCTATCGATTGATTTTAGGTGTGGGCTTATTTGCGTTTCTACTGATGAGCTAAGACGATAAAGCTAAGCCTTAGGGCTTAGGCTTTGTTCTACGGCTTTAACACGACGCTTATCCAGTTCTTCTTTAATCGCTTGTCCTTTAAAACCATCTGCTATGATGCTTTGTACTTCCACGCTGATTGCTGCTTGGTAAGCTTGCATGAAACGTTCAGCTTGTGGATACGGGGTACTCTCCAGTCCTTTTCGTCCTTTATGGTCAGCTTCACAACACACCAAGACTTGCTGTAATTTCTCGGGTTTACGCCACACATCGAGTTGACCAAAAATCTTAATGAAGGTTGCAGGCCTTAACTCTGCTGCGCGATGAACGTTGGAGTGCTGAGCACAAACCGCAACCGCCAAATCACGATACTCATTTGGTACACGTATACGACGACAAAGAGACTTTATAGCTTTTTGCCCAGTGTGTGTATGAAGCTTATGGCTTGGCCACTCTTCTGTTGGCGTTAGCGCTTTTCCGAGGTCGTGGACTTGAGCGGCAAAACGGACGATTGGCGATGTGCTGAGTAAGGCGGCTTGCTGCGCAACCATCAGAGTATGTATGCCTGTGTCTATCTCGGGATGCCACTTTTCAGGTTGCGGAACGCCAAACAACGCGTCTAATTCAGGCAAA
>ASHK01000358.1 GCA_000695745.1 Vibrio madracius
AACGGTAAGTAGCAGGTCATATCATTAAGCGATGTGCAATGACCACTCTCTACGTCATTCCCTTGAAAAAGGGAATTTCATAAAACGCACTGTGAAGTAACATGGCTTTGCGTGACTCGTGTTATGTAATAGAGTCACTCGCTGCGGGAGATCCTCGTTTTCACGAGGATGACGTCAATAAGGTTGAAGGTGGTGAGAGTCAGTGACGATGACCACTCTCTCTGCGTCATTCCCTTGAAAAAGGGAATCTCATAAAGCGCGCTGTGAAGTAACTGGCTTTGAGTGATTCGTGTTATTTAGTAGAGTCACTTGCTGTGGGAGATCCTCGTTTTCACGAGGATGACGTCAATATGGTTGAAGGTGGTGAGTGTCAGTGACGATGACTCTCTCTGCGTCATTCCCTTGGAAAAGGGCGTCTCATAAAGCGCGCTGTGAAGTAATATGACCTTGCGTGATTCAGTCTTATTCAACAAATTCACTTGCTGTGGGAGATCCTCGCATTCACGAGGGTAACGCAAAGGCTAACAACATAGAAGATATTTATTAATGAACATTCTGATGGCCCTTTCTCAATTAGAGGTGACTGGAGCTGAAGTTTATGCAACAACAGTCGGAAACGAGTTAACCGCTCGGGGTCATAATGTGTTTTATGTCTCTGATACGCTAACAAAGCCCCATGACGGCCCATTTTTCTCATTGCGATTTAACAAACGCAGTGTGCCGCGTCGTTTTTGGCATGTGGGTTATCTTATATACCTAATCAAAAAACATAATATCCAGCTAGTCCATGCTCACTCTCGCGCATCAAGCTGGAGTTGTCATGTAGCTTGTAAGTTGACTGGTACGCCAATGGTGACAACCGTTCATGGTCGTCAACCTGTGCATGCTTCGCGGAAAAAATTTCATGCTATGGGCGATAAAGCACTACCCGTTTGTGAGGCGATTCGCGATCAATTACACAACGACTTAGCCGTCCCATTAGAACAAATGGAAGTAAGTCGCAATGGTATTGAAACTGACAACTTCAAATGGGTTGAAGCCCCTAACAACATCAAACCTGTTATTACCATTGTTGGTCGCTTAACGGGTCCAAAAGGCGAGCTCTGTTATCGCTTGCTTGATGAGTGCCTAGATGCTGACAAATACGATATTCGTGTGGTCACAGGCTCTAAATTTGAAACGCGATTCGATAAATTTACCTCCACGGTTAACTTTGTTGGTTATACCAATGATGTACCGACAATGCTAAGTGAAGCAGATTTGGTCATTGGGGCTGGGCGTGTTGCTATGGAGTCGCTACTATGCGGCCGACCTACTCTCGCGGTTGGTGAAGCAAAATGTATTGGTATCGTTAACGAAGAAAATATTACTGAAGCAATGG
>ASHK01000359.1 GCA_000695745.1 Vibrio madracius
CCTTTTTGCCAACAGGATCCGCTTGTAAGGTCACCGTCGCAAACCAGTTATAGTCGTCAGTTGGATTAAACAGATCCGCCGCCAATGAATAGCCAAGCACAACCACTTTGCGCATCTGCTTTTGGTCAAGCGGGTTCAACCATCGCCCTCCCGGCAGCGGGGTTAGGTTAGTCATCGACGCAAAATCGGTCGGAACCGCTATCGGCTGTTGCCATGAACCTCTATCGCCAACTGTGATGTTTTCATTCCATTGAGCAGTAGGAGCGACACTGGCTACTTCAGGTAACGCCTTGATAACTTGGGCATCCTCTTTTTTTAGCTTAAGAAACTTACCTTGGTGGAAAGCGCCATTGTCGATACTGGCGATACCGCCAGTTAAGTAGATCAAGTTGCCATTGCCATTTTGCGCCGTTTTCAGTACTCCTTGACGAATACCCTCACCGACAGCAAGCATGGCAGCAATACAAAGCGTTGCCCAAGCCACCGCCAATATGGTTAAGCCCAGACGTAACTTCTCTGCTGACATTTCCTGAAAGATTTGTCTTATTGGTAACAACATCGCTACGCCCTCGCACTTAATGCAATAACCGGAGTAAGGCGTGAACCTCGTTTCGCAGGAAAATAAGAGGCCATCAACGCTAAAATCAGAGTCACCAGTAGCGACCAAGCAATGGAGTCTCCGGTTATCACTGGTGTGCCTAACCACTCGGGAAGAGCGATGGTGTTAAGTAACATCACAATTGCAAAGGCGAACGCCAGCCCTAGCGCCGTTCCAACGGCGACAAGGATAAGTCCTCAAGGATAAACTGATTCAGAATCGATTTTTGCGTTGCTCCCACTGCTAGGCGCACACCAATTTCTCTGGTTCTTTCGGTAACAGACAGGAACATAATATTAGCAACACCAAGCGCACCAACTGCCATGGTCATAGCGCCACTTGCGCCCAAGAATATCTGGATACCTCTGAAGATCCCCTTAATCATGGAAGCACCCTCGCTAAAGTCTGGCATATCAATAGCGTCTCTATCTGTGGGATCAAAATGAAGCAGCTTCGAATAAAAATCGGACAACACTTTTTCTAAACGAATGCGCATCCATGCCCTCAATAGGCTTCATTAACAGCATCCATGGTTTAACGTTCCATAAGTCACGATAAGTAGTTTGAGGAATATACACAGTGCGACTATCACTGAAAAAGCTGGTGGAATCTTCATCTTTGAGCACGCCAATCACTAGAAAAGGAATGCCGTTCACTTTGACGATATGACCAATGGAGAGGCCTCCCATCTTAGCAATTTGGTCGCCTAACACCGCGACACGAGTGTGATTAGCAATATCACTAGGCGACATATGGCGCGAGGTGGGTTCGAACTTACTTTGCATAAGGGAGAAATAGTTCGAGTCGATACCATTTACACTGCTCGATAGGTTTTGCCCTTTTTCATTGGTAACGCTGGCATCCCATTTGGCATAAACACTCGACACAGCGTCGACTAAGCCGGTGTTTTTTATTCTTTCAACTTGCTCTTGGGAAATCGTGATCTGGCGTCTAGAAGGTAAGCCCTGCCAGGCTTTGCTGGTACTAGAGGGAAATGCTACCTGTACATTATTCATCAAGAAAGAGAGCTGTTGAGTCTGGTGACGATAAAAGCCCTCTCCAAGTGCAATCAACACTACCACGGAGATAACGCCCCAAGCAATGGCAATAATTGCGAGCGCACTTTTCATGCGGTGCGCCAGCAGAGTTTGCCATGTTTGCTGCAACAGGTTGGTCATGAGTTAAGAGCTCGAGATATCAATGCGATCGTGTCATCATCCAGCTTTCCTGCCGTTTGCAATAAGCCTATGCGCTGGCGCCAATAATTGTACAGATTGGTTTGTAAGCTGTTTTTGGCTTCAAACAGGCTGTTGTGGGCGTTGATTACTTCTGACACTTCCAGCAATCCAGCATCGTATAGTTTCTCTTTACTACGCAGGACTTTCTCTCGAGATAGCACCAGTTTGTCTGCCATCAGCACTTGATTCCAATTGATTCCCACTTGAGTAAATTGCTGCACCACTCGTTTATGGATATCGATCTCTACTTTGCGAAAGTCCTGCTTGGCGCTGAGAATATTAAGGGATGCTTCATCTACTTTGGCACGCGTCGAGCCATTGAGGTCAATGGGTACACTCAGGGTAATACCGGCACTGAACTCACCATCTTTGCGTTGGTCACCACCGTTGTATCCCACATCTCCCTTTAATGTAGGGTAATAGCCACCTTTGGCAGAATCTCTCGCAAATTCGCTCGCTTTAACATTCTGCGCCGCCACCAGCAACTCTGGACTGCTGTCTTTCGCAAGCTTTAACCATTGTTGTTGTGAGTTCACCAACATAGGTGGCTCTGCAAGGGACTCGGTACGAATTTGGTCAACATTTTGCGGCGTTTGATTGATAAGTTCGGCAAGCGTTGCTCTTTTTACTTCCAAGTCAGCTTGCGCACTCAAAATACCAGCTTGTTCAGATACCTGAGTTGCGCGAATCTCTTCTACGTCCACCGATTTTACTTTACCGGCGCGGTAGCGCTTCTCGATAATCTTCAGCAGTTTATTGCCTTCTTCTAGCTTAGACTTGGCCAGTTGAAGATCTCCCTGCGCACTTGCTACGTCCAAATATGAAGACAACAGTCTTTGCGCCAACTCGTTGTGTGAGCGAGAAAGCTCTAGTTGTGCTTTGATGTAATTCGCATTCGCTAAGTCTAAATCTGACCATAAACTGCTATCCCAAATGGTTTGAGACAGTGTTGCCCCGTAGCTATTCGAATTGTCTGTCGACTCACTCCAATTAGCCGAGGCATTGGCACTTAAGCCAGGGAGTAGAGAACTGCGACTTGCATTAACTCCCACCTCACCCAGCTGCACGCCAAGCTTAGCTTTTTCATAATTTGGGTCATTTTGTTTTGCCTGTTGCCAGGCTTGCTCTATAGAAATCGCATAGCTTGGTAAACTCAAGGTAGTCATTAATATCGCACACCCTAATTTCGACAACGATAATTTAGCCATGTGTGACTCCCGTCATCATGCTGTTGTCGATAATCTCTTCATTCAACTCAACTCCATCGAGCACCTCGACATTGATGCCATCCGATAGACCAAGTTTCACTGGTTGTGTGTGGAAGCCCTGCTCAGACGTGTCGGGTATCAATACATTGGGTGTGTCACCGTTAAATTGCAGTGCTCGTTCAGGCAGAGTTAAGACGTTTTCTGACTTCTTCAGGGTAATTTTAGCGGTCGAGGAAAAACCTGAACGCAGAACCACATCTTGAGGAATCGATAACTGACCCACTTCGACGCCAAATCCGTTGTCGAAGCTCTTTGCGGTTGAGTTACTGGCGGGAGAATTTAGATTTTCAGATTGAATAGCGACCTTAGTCAGCACTCCGGTAATCTCCACATCAGGATACGGCGCAACGGTCAACACAACAGGCATCCCTGGAGACAGTTGAGCGGCGTCATGTTCACTGACACTGCCTTTAAAAATTAAGCTATTCATATCCGCCAGCGACATCATGGCGGTCGCCTCTTGGCTAGATTGAGTAGAAATAATTGGCTCACCAACCTCTACTTTGCGATTAAGCACCGTGCCGTCAATTGGCGCGTAGATGGTTGATGTCAGACGAGCATTACCAATGGAGGCTTCACCGCTGCGGATAAGCTCAAGGTTCTGACGCTTCTGCAACACATTGGCTTGAGCGGATTTTACTGTCGAA
>ASHK01000360.1 GCA_000695745.1 Vibrio madracius
AATATGCTTTTATTGATAACCATGCTGTTGTTTGGACAATCTCACCAGAAATTTGTCCAAATGCTCTTGCACCAAGATGAGCCATCGTGACAATTGTTTTTGTATCTAACAACGATTCGCGCATTTTTTCAAAGCTAGACAGGAACATCCAAGATTGCATATTGACTTGCGCGTTATAACCATCTTCTTTCAAAAAGTTAAAAACACGCTCCATGAAAATAGCAAAAAGATCTGATTTTGAGTTAGGGTAAGACTTTTTGGCAAAGTCTTTCAAAGCAGCATTCATGCCTTTTGAACCCATATATGGAGGGTTTGCTACTGCTACATCGTACTTAATAGCCAATACAATTGCTTGTTCACAATAGGAAGTAGTGCTTGCGCTGCTTCTCTTGAGGTTGGTTCAGTACCTTGTGCTTTAACTGCTAGTTTTTCTTGCAGATTAGTCAAAGGCTCTAGATGTTGGCTATCAACCTCAATCAATGAACCTAAGTTTTTCGCATCGATAAACTGTGCTTTTAGGTAGCGCAACAAATCAAGGTACACCTTGTTCTCTGCTGACATTTCACTGATGTCGAGTTGTGGCTCTGCAAACAGGTCTCCCATTGAACCTGTTTTTTGTTTACCATCTAAATCCAAATCTGCCCATAACTGGTTGATATTCAAGTTTTCACTAGACTGAATAGAATGGATATTTAGCTTGATATCACGCGAAAAGATGCGTTTGTCATCCTCACGTGCTTTCATCATCACTGCAAAGGCTGCCATTTGCGCTGCGCGATCATCAATGTCTAAACCGTAGATGTTCTTGGTGAGGATAAGCTCTGGGATCTCACGTAGGCGATAACCGCGTTCTAGGTAGATTTCACGCAGCACTTCATAGACTTCAACCAAGATGTGACCAGAACCACAAGCAGGGTCTAGCACTTTGATCTCTTCTGGATCAATACTGGTTGGCGTAATCGCTTTTAGTTGCTCTATCACATCATCACTTTGCTCAGCAGGTGTGATGTAATACTCCATCTTCTCTTTAAGTTCAGAGTCAGGGTAGGTAGCAAGCCACTGACGACCAAGTGAGTTTTGAACTAGGTACTTAACAATCCAGTTTGGGGTAAATAGCTGAGTGGCAGCAGGGATGTCTTCACGCTTAACCACTTTACCAATAACCGCATCTTTGTGATCCGAGATGTAGAACTGGTATAGCCAACCAATAACTTCAATCTCTTGCCAGTTATCTTCTGGGATGTCGTTAACCAGATCTTTTAATATTGAATCGGTTTTTGTCAGGTTATCTGGCAGCAGTAGTTCAGTCGCGTCATCAAGTGCTTCAAACATGAAAGGCATCGCTTCGCTAAGCTGGTGGCACTGACCAAGAAGAAGAGAACGGTACAACTCTTCTTCTTTGTTGCCATCGAGCACCATGTCAATGATGCTTTCTTTGTTTAAGCCGAGGTCGTCGGCTACGTCTGCCGCTGAGCCTAAAATCTCAAAGCCTTCACCAAACTGTGCATTTTCACCATTGCTCAATACTCGGTAGCCATGGTCGAGATACTCGTTGGCTTCCATGTAGCGGATAGCGGTTAAACGGTTAAACCATGTAAAGGCCGTTTCGTTAATGAATTGGTTAAAACCGTCTTTTAATACGAACTTACCGTTGTTCGTGCTTAGCGCTTCGATACGTTTGACGAGTTGGGCACGTTGTTGTCCTTGCTGACGAGTAAATACACGACCTTCAATTACGGCACTATCGCCGTCAATGGTCATTTCGGCAATGCGATCTGCGTATAAGCCAAGGAATGCAGCACGTTTTGTTACGGCTTCCATAAAAGCCAAACGGGCTTTAGGAGCGTATTTTTTTAGTTCATTAGTGTTCATAGTTATACTCAATGTATGTTAGATGCAGTGTCGCAACCTGCATCTTTTATAATTAGGATTTATTTGCTCTATTTACATGGCGAAGATGGTGTATGGCAACATGTACAGCAGAGTCTTCTACATCGATGCGCTTTTTTACAATACCAACGAGTTCGTCTCGGTCTTCAGTTAAGAGCATTGCAGGTTTTAAAATGCTGTGAATCGACAATCCATCTAAAGGCTTAAGCGAAATCAAGTTGTGGAACGTAAACAGTTCAAGATCAAAATTCTTCGCAAAATGGCGCAATAATGATAAGTACCAAACTTTAGGTTTCTCCATGTGTAGCATTGCATTACATTGATTTGCAATCATACCTATCTCAATCGGGCGTTCAGAATTTGTAACGTATTTTGCACTGTATTTTCCATTACATTCTTTTATTGGTGCACCATCGAAAGCATATTCAGGCGTTGTGTAATGAGTAAGGTCGATACGCACGATCTTTCCTTGGGAAACAAGTTCGTTAATGTAAAAAGATGCGTGATTGATGGAGCCACTGCGTATAATTTTTGCGACTTCTTCGCGTGTTTTGGGAGTTTTATCATTAACAAACCAATTCAAAATTACTTGTTGTTGCCCTTTTGGTGTCACGTCGCTTCTTAGACTGACGGTATCTGCGCCACTTTTACCTGCAAAGTACACCCCA
>ASHK01000361.1 GCA_000695745.1 Vibrio madracius
CCCTTTCGCCCCCTGAACCGCCGTATGCGCCACCACATCACCGGTGATTCGAGACAACCACTCTTCGAGGTCTGGCTTGCAATCGGTTAGCAGTGCTGAAAACTTCTGAGCCAGTTGGATGTCTCCCTCTAGTTCCAGTTTATCCTGCTTGATGAGCCTAGTAATATTCGCTTGCTCTTTCAGTTCAGGTAGTACCGAAAGGTTCAAAGACAGATAACAGTCTGGTTCACCCTCATAGTTCGCCAGCACATCCAACTGATGACTGAACACAAAAGTGAGCGACTTATTAAATTCACGCAAATGAATTTGGATAATCTTGCCTTTAAGACGAGCCACGCGTTTGACCAACGCGTCATCATCTTTAATTAAAGTATTGAGCGTGGTTTCCACCACCGCGGTGACTAATGGGTCAAAGGGCATAGCTCAATCCTTAGAATTTGTATCCACGGTGCAGTGCAACAATACCACCGGTTAGGTTGAAGTATTTGGTCTGCTCAAAGCCAGCGTCTTTCATCATGCTCTCAAGAGTATCTTGGTCTGGGTGCATACGAATAGATTCAGCAAGGTAACGATAACTTTCTGCATCGTTCGCCACCAGTTCACCCATTTTCGGCAACAAGTGGAAAGAATACGCATCGTAAACTTTAGAAAGAGGCTCAATAATCGGTTTTGAAAACTCAAGAACAAGTAGACGACCGCCTGGCTTGAGTACGCGATACATAGAGCGCAGCGCTTGGTCTTTATCGGTCACGTTACGTAGACAGAAACTGATCGTGATACAGTCAAAGTAATTATCTGGGAAAGGCAGCTCTTCAGCATTGGCCTGAACGTAATGCACGTTACCGACAATACCGGTATCACGCAATTTATCACGACCCACATTCAACATGGAGTTGTTAATGTCAGCGAGAATAACATGGCCTTTATCGCCAACAATGCGAGAGAACTTAGCCGTTAGGTCACCAGTGCCGCCGCCAAGATCGAGGATACGTTGACCCGGTCTTGCACCACTGCAATCAATAGTAAAGCGCTTCCATAAACGGTGCACACCACCAGACATCAAATCGTTCATGATGTCGTATTTTGCCGCTACCGAGTGAAATACCTCAGCAACTTTTGTCACTTTTTCTTCTTTCGCAACTGTTGTGAAACCAAAGTGAGTGGTTTCGTCTTGTTGATTAAGCTGATTTGATTGCACGTTACTATCCGTCATTATTGTTCCTCTTAGGCGGCACAACCTCACCTACGCCGCAGAGGGTCAGTTTACTTTATCCATGTCTGGTTGTCTTTCCACCAAGGCATCATTTTGTGCAATTTCTGTCAGAGTCGGAGAAATCGAACGTTTCACTTCCACACCCAGTTGCTTAAAACTCTCTGCTTGACGGATCGCGTTGCCGCGGCCGGTAGCCAGTTTATTCATTGCACCTTGATAACTTTGATTGGCTTTGTCCAGTGCGCCGCCCAACCCTTCCATATCATCAACGAACAAACGCAGTTTGTCGTAGAGCTTACTGGCCTTGTCGGCGATCACCTGAGCGTTCTGGTTCTGTCGATCATTACGCCAGAGGTTATCAATAGTACGTAACGCCACCAGCAACGTAGTAGGACTCACCAAAATAATGTTGTTCTCCATCGCTTCTTTCACCAAGCTCGGATCGGCTTGAATGGCCACTTGGAATGCAGGTTCTACCGGAATAAACATTAAGACGTAGTCGAGTGAACGGATGCCTTTTAATTGATGATAATCTTTTTGCGACAAGCCCCGAATGTGATTGCGCAGCGCTATCAAGTGATCGCTCAAGGCGCGCTCGCGTTCAGCGTCGGTTTCGGCATTAAAGTAGCGTTCATAAGCTACCAGTACCATTTTTGAGTCGATAACCACTTGCTTCTCTTGAGGAAGATGAACAATCACGTCCGGCTGATATCGTTTACCCGCCTCATTTTGCAAGCTAACTTGAGTTTGATACTCGTGACCTTCGCGCAATCCTGATTCTGCCAACACGCGAGCCAATACCACTTCGCCCCAATTACCCTGCTGCTTATTGTCACCTTTTAGAGCTTGAGTGAGGTTCATCGCTTCTTTGGTCATCTGATCGTTGAGACGTTGGAGGTTCTTTAATTCATGAACTAAGGTATGACGCTCTTTTGCCTCTTGACTGAAACTGTCGTTAACCTGCTTTTTGAATCCCTCTAGCTGTTCTTTTAATGGCGATAGAATGCCTTCTAAGCTTTGGCGATTTTGGGCATCAACTTTCGCCGTTTTTGCTTCAAACACCTGATTAGCCAAACGTTCGAATTGCTCTTTTAAACGCAGTTCAGATTGCTGTAGTAGCTCGAGTTTTTCTTGATCGGAGCGCTGTTGTTGCTGATAGGTCGCTAACTGTTCACGCAGCTCCGCTTCCGATTGAGCTCGCTGCTGCTTCACGTACTCAAGGTCGTTCGCATACTGCTGACGCTCTTGTTTCACCGCCTCGAAATAGCGCAATTTTTCCATTGCAGCCATGACTTTACCGTGTGCTTGCTTAAGCTCGAATGCCGACTTGTCTCGTTCATCATCCAGCTCATCAAGCTCTTGTTTTGCCTCTTGAAGATCGTGACGTAAACGGTCAATTTCCTGCTCTAACGCAGTCTTTTCTAACTGTGCTTTTTGCTCAAACATCTGCTCCATCTGGCGTGACTTAAAATGCAGAATTACAGCCGCAGAAAATCCGAGACAAGTAGAAATAGAAGTGATTGAAAGTAGGAGGGTTTGGTTATCAATTATCCATTGCATTGTGTACGTGCCATCAGCCTAGGTTCTACAGCTAATGGTAATTTATACTGGATAAATGTCCAGATATTTACAAGGCACGCCGCTTGATGCGTGAGTTGATGATATCTTCAATAAGTTTCTGTTCGCGCTTTGCTTTTTCGTAGTTTTGTTTTTTACTCCAGCGATCTAACACCTGTTCCAGACCATGTACTCGAGCCGCTTTTTGTTGTAATTGCTTGTGGACCGATTGGCACTGCGCTTCCATGACGGCCTGCTCATATTTTTGATGATTCAGTATTTTTTGCAGCATTTGATCGACAAGATTCAGGTTCATCAACCCCATACTGTTCGTTTGTTTTGAGCCACTGTGATTTAACGTTTTTAGTTCAGACAACGCCAAAAGCTGCTTACCCAAATATTCATTTTGGCTGCGCATCGATTCCAAGTGAGCACCAATTTTGTCACGGCGCATCTCTTCAACTTGCGTCATTTTGCCAACTGCGCGAATTTTACTGTCCATAGTGAGTTGTGAGCGTTTCGCTTCCTACTGAGTTAAGGATTAGGGTTTTGAAACAGCTGTGCTAGCTGTGTTAGCGACGTCTGAAAGTCCACCGCTTCATTCGCGGCTTGCAACAAATACGTTTTGAGCTGCGGGTGCATGGCGACGGCTTGGTCTAGCTCTGGGTCTTGCCCTGGCTGATAGCCTCCCAAAGGAAGCAGCTCTTTCACTTGCAAATAATTGGAATACAGCTGACGGAATTGATTAGCGAGTGTACTTTGAACCTCCGGGGTACACCCAGACATACAACGACTGATCGATGCATTAATATCAATGGCAGGATAATGCCCTTGTTCAGCAAGAGTTCGTGAAAGCACCACATGACCATCTAAAATCGCCCGCGCAGAATCCACCACTGGGTCTTGTTGATCATCACCTTCGGCTAATACCGTGTAGATGGCAGTCAAGCTGCCGTCGGGGTGCTCACTGTTACCCGCACGTTCTAACAGCTGCGGCAGCACACTGAATACTGATGGTGGATACCCTCTTGATGCGGGAGGCTCCCCTAATGCCAGCGCAATTTCACGCTGTGCCATGGCATAACGAGTCAATGAATCCATCAGCAACAATACGTCATTGCCTTTATCTCGAAATACTCAGCCACTCGATGACAAAGTAATGTCGCACGCAAGCGCATTAATGGAGACTCGTCGGCAGGCGCTGCAATAATGACGGCTTTCTTACGCGCTTCTGGCGTCAAGTTACGTTCAATAAATTCACGCACTTCACGACCACGCTCCCCGATAAGGCCAACAACAATGACATCGGCTTCGGTGTTTTGGGTAATCATTCCCATCAACACACTTTTGCCCACACCACTGCCTGCCATTAAACCAATACGCTGCCCTTTGCCTACGGTGAGCAATCCATTTATGGCACGAACGCCAACATCCAGCGGTGTATCAACCGGACGACGCTTTAAGGGGTTAATGGGTTTAGGCTCTAAGGAAACGCGCTCGCCTCCTTTTAGCACTGCCCCATCATCCAAGGCTTCACCAAGCCCATTAACCACACGTCCTAACCAGTGGTTACCTAAATTCACCGAGCTATCGCCATCAAGCGGAATGACTTTGGCACCCGCGAACAAGCCTCCCAATTGTCGAACTGGCATGAGATAGGCAATGTTGTGGTCAAATCCCACCACCTGTGCCTCTATCATATTGCCTTCGTCGGTCTCAACTAGACAGCGCTGTTCAAGCTTAAATCGACATCCGACAGCCTGCAGCATTAAGCCATTCACCTTGACGAGTCGCCCCGTTACGCGCGCAACAGGGACTAGATTCAAAGAGGCAATGGCGTCATTTAAGCGATCATGAAGCAGAGGGGAAGCTGAGTTAGTCATCATTACTCGCTAAGTCAATCGGGGTAACTTCATCCAGTAAATGCTCTTTCACGGCGTCCATACAAGACTCTAGCCGAGAATCACAGCTGGCATCCGCTTCCGCATCTTCTGTCATTAAGTGACAACCACCCACTGGCAGTTCCGGTTTCGCGACCAACTTCCACCCACTCGCCAGGTCAGGATTAATTTGGGTAATCCGCTCCAGATCTTGTGGGTTTAAATGTACCGTGACCTTTTCCGTTTTACCCGGCATGGCTTCCAGTGTTTCATCCACCAACGCCAAAATTTGCTGCGGCATTAAGGTCAACTCAGCGCGAATCACCTGCTGCGCAACCTTTTGCACCAACTCACATATGATATGGCGTTGTTGCTGTTCTTTTTCTTCTTGCCAACGAGACAATGAAACATAGATATCATTAACCGGTTTGACGGCATCAAGAAATGCTTGTTTTCCCGATTGCTCACCTGAGACAAAGCCTTTTTGAAAGCCCTCTTTCTGCCCCTCAAGTAACCCCTGTTGCTTGCCTTGTTCAATACCTTGCTGCAAACCTTCTCGATGACCACGCTCCAGCCCTTGTTGAAACCCTTCTTCAAGACGCTCTTGCACGTCGATCTGTGTCGGTGCATCATCCCAACTTAACTCAGCAGAAAACTCGTCCACTGACGATGGCTGCGCGAGAGGTGGAAAACGGTGTTGTCTATAACCACTTGGCGGCAAATTAAAAATCGCAGTTTCTTTCATGATTTATTCCACCGTCTGTTCTTGGTACAGAGACAACTCGATTTCACCCGCTTCCGACAGCTCTTTGATGATTTGCATAATGTCATTACGAGCACGTTCAACCGCACTTACAGGCACTGCGCCG
>ASHK01000362.1 GCA_000695745.1 Vibrio madracius
CCAAATGAATCTGTTGCTGAACCCACAATGATACCGGCTAGAAGCGCACCTAAGTTGATACCCATATAGAAGATAGTAAAGGCGCCATCACGACGGTTATCACCTTCTTCATACAAATCACCAACCATGGTTGATATGTTTGGCTTAAACATACCGTTACCGGCGATCAGTAGTGCAAGACCTGCATAGAATAGATGTGCGTTAGGTTCACCAGTTGCCGCTGCTGCTAGTGTAAATTGGCCTGCTGCCATTAACACACCACCGATGATGATGGATTTGCGTTGACCTAAGTAGTTATCTGCGATGTAACCACCAATAAGCGGAGTGATGTAAACAAGTCCAGTATAGATACCATAGAGGTCTAGAGCATCTTTAGTGGACCAGCCCATACCGCCATTCATTGTGGCGTCAGTTAAGAACAGAACCAAGATGGCACGCATCGCGTAATATGAAAAACGTTCCCATAATTCGGTACCGAACAATAGGAACAAACCACGTGGGTGACCTAAGATGTTGTGCTGTGCTGTCATAAGTTTTACTAATTTTAGTTATCAAAGAATATAATGTGCCAACTTGTATACATGACCAAATTAATAACTGCAATAGTGTTGATTCATAGATATTGTGAATAAAATGTTTAAGATGATGAATTTTAAGGTAATTTTTGTTTTTAGTACATAAAAATGTGCTGCAAACTAACATTCCATTTTTTGTTTATGAGCTATTTTTAGGAATATTCCTCACTACTATGTAAATCATTAATTGAACGGTAGAGAAAGCACACACATTTAGTGATACGATGTAGTCTCATTAAGAAACATTGTGCAGTGAAAATGAAACGTTGGTATTTGCTTTATTGTAAGCGTGGTGAACAGACTCGTGCCAAGATGCACTTAGAAAATCAAGGCTTAGCGTGCTATTACCCTGAAATATCAGTGGAAAAGATAGTGCGTGGCAAACGACAGAGTGTTAAAGAACCGCTGTTTCCGTCTTATGTCTTCGTCAAATTCGATTATGAACAGGGACCATCTTTTACCACCGTTCGCTCAACACGCGGTGTCGTGGACTTTATTCGGTTTGGTTCGCACCCAAAAGAAGTCAATGGCGACCTTATTTTCGATCTGCAATCCATAGAACAGTGTCAAGATGTTGCTGACTGTGCTGAGCTCCCTGATAAAGGTGAGAGTGTCAGAGTAACAGGAGGCCAGTTTGCCGGTATTGAAGCTATTTTTCATGAAGCAGACGGTGAAGCGCGTTCTATTATGCTAGTCAATTTGATTAACAAGCAAATTCCAGTGAGCATTGATAATAAAGATTTGGATATATAGAAAAGAGCCTCAGTTCACAATGGACTGAGGCTCTTTTTGTATTTATCGATAAGTCTGAAACCTAGTTATTGCTGTGCAGCTCACTGTTTAGCTCAACAGCCGTCTTATTAGTTAGACATTCGATTTGACCTGTCACTGAATTGCGACGGAACAACAGATCTGGTTTACCAGCGAGGTCACGTGCTTTCACAATTTCCACTCTTGGCCAGAAGCATCAAGCATACGTACTTTAGAGCCAGCAGTTACGTACAGGCCTGATTCAACCGTACAGCGATCGCCAAGCGGGAAGCCTAGTCCAGCATTTGCACCTAGCAGTGAGTTTTCACCAATAGAAACGACAACCGTACCGCCACCTGACAGCGTGCCCATGATTGATGCACCGCCACCGATATCTGAACCGTTACCAACGACGACACCTGCAGAAATTCGGCCTTCAACCATGCTAACGCCTGTCGTGCCCGCATTGAAGTTAATGAAACCTTCGTGCATCACTGTGGTACCTTCACCAACGTGTGCACCAAGGCGTACACGAGAGGTATCTGCGATACGTACGCCAGTCGGTACTACGTAATCCACCATTTTCGGGAACTTATCAACGCAGTCTACCGTCAGTGTTTCTCCGGCTAAGCGTGCTTCGATTTGGCGCTCAGCCAGCTCTGGAAGGTCGATAGCGCCTTGGTTAGTCCAAGCAATGTTGTGAAGCAGACCAAAGATACCATCTAGCACAGTACCGTGTGGTTGAACCAAGCGGTTAGAGATCAGTTGCAGTTTCAGGAAGCCTTCGGCCACAGATTGAGGCTTCTCATCAGTAGCAAGAATAACGATGACTAATGGTTGAGAAGAGTTTGCTGCTTTTTCAGCAAATGCGGCGTTTTGCGCATCGTTGTTTGCCGCGAATGCGGTTGCTAATGCAGCGCTTTGTTCAGCGGTCACTTCAATCGCTTGGTTGCCTTCTGTGTAACCTGATACGTCAGCAATGGCGGCGACCAATGCGTCACTTGGATTTAGACGTGGGTGTGGAAAAAACGCTTCGATAATTTTACCGTCGCGGTTTTTAGTTGCGCTGCCGAAAGCAATTGAAAATGCTGCCATGACTCTCGTTCTCCATGTTTAGAATTGTCCAAAAGTCGCGCCAATCTGCAGCGACCTGGTGTAATTTGTTGGCAATCATCTTATAGAGTGACAGAGAGTGATGAAAGGGTAAAAGCGGCAAAAGTCTGTAAAACGATACCCTTTGTCTTTTTAGCGATAGTTTTGTCTAATGAGAAATTGGACGCCAGAGATAAAAAAACCAGCAATAGCGAAAAACGATTGCTGGTTCATTGTTGAAAAGTGGAAGCGGTTTAGGCCAATAAACTAGGCTGCCTCGCTGTCGTCCGCTTCTACAGGTTCAACCACTTTTGGTTTCTTTGGTGTTGGTTTACGCTTGGCACCTAGAGCATAAAGTACTTCTTCTTTACGTTGAGCAAGGAATAGCGATAACTCTTCCTGTTTTGCTTCATCTTCAATCAGTTCACTTTCGCCTAGCAGTGAAAATAGTTCATCTGCCATGTCCAACATTTTGTCATAAGCGTCAGCTTCAGCCTTAGAGGTAAAAGTCATCTTTTCTTCTCCGTTGCGTTCCACCACGTACTTGACGATTACAGCCATGGTTAATCCTCTAATATGTTAATTTTGAAACGTGTAATACTGGCTGTTTATACAGATGCAAGATCCGCTTGTCCAGTCGACTGGTCAAAAGTGAGAACTGATTGCTATTTCCTATTCATG
>ASHK01000363.1 GCA_000695745.1 Vibrio madracius
AAACTCAGTACCGTGGTTTGATGTAAGAACAATAACGGTATTTTTCATCAAACCTTGATCTGCAAGAGTTTGCAGTATCTTGGCAAACTCGCTATCGGCTGCCGTCGCAGCCGCAGAGTAGGCTGCGACAAACTGCTGTTCGGGAGATAGTCCGAGCCCTTAGGCTGATACGCATCAAAGTTATCTACGGTCGTTAGCTCAATATAACTGAACCACGGTTGTCCCTTGCCTGACTGGATGTCTTTTTGCCAACGTTCAATTGCGGCATTGTCCGACACGACAGTAGGCACTGTTTCACCTTCAGCAGCGACCGTTAAATCCACCATAGGGTAGTTACGGAAAATGGTGTCTCTATAAAGGTCATCTGCGAAATTGTCGCCACTGTAAAGCTTGAAGCTATAACCTTGGTCTCGCAAAATTGACATAAACAGTGGATCTGTCCCTTGTGCTTTGATGCTACTAGCGTAGCTACTAGGGAGACCATACATCAAACCGAATACGCCAAAGTCATCGTTGCTTGAGCTGTAGTGGTTTGTGAAATTTAGATTATTCAAAGCAAAGCCATAGCTGACAGGCATGTTTTGTGCCGTTAGCATATCGCTTCGCAAATTATTAATGCTGACAATCAGTACATTTAAGTTTTCCGAGCGGCGATTAAATTCGATTTCAGTTAGCGGATAGCTAACCAGATCGACGGCGCCTTCGTTTTCTTTCAGTTTCTTTAGGTATTCTTCGCGGTCCAGAAGACCATGTTTTTCCATAAATGACTTGGCTGTCATTGGATATGACAGCGGGAAGTTCGCTTTCTGTACCGTTACGGGATTATAGAAATAAGCATCCGCCCAAATGAAGATCAGATGACTAGAGATAAAACATAAGGAAGAATAAGGCCGCGAGCGGGCGCCCCACATGTTTATGAGATAGTTTACGCTGTTTTTTCCACACCCATTCAGATAGCGCTAATTGGGCGAGAAAGATCGGAGGTAAAACGATAAATAGATGTTGCAGATCGGCGCTGACCGTCGTGCTTTCATCGTTAAAGAGTAAGTCCCAGACAACAGGCGACAAGTGCAAGTTGATAGACTGATAGGCTTGCGTATCGATCAGTAACACCGTAAGACCAAATGTCGCAAAACAAACTGCCAGTAAGCGAAACAACTTACGTGATGGGACAATAAAGGTCAGAGGGAAGAGTACCAGAAGGTACAAAGCGAAAACCAAAAACCGAAATGACCAATCCATGAGGTGAGCAGATAGATCTGTCCCAACAAGGTATCTGGCCAAGGTGATGCCGCAATATAACGTGTGCCAACCAACATAGCTGCGATAATATTGAAGAACGCAAACCAATGTCCCCAACCAACTAGTCGTGAGACTCGTTCACCATATGAATTTTCGCTATCTACCATCTGCCGCTTTTTCTATCCGTTGTTGATTAGTGTTGGTCTTTGGTTTCTAGTGAAGAAATCAGAGCCTTAGAGAATTTTTCCGCAATTGCTTGGCGTTGTGAAGGAGCAACGTTCTGATTTAAGACATTGGTTGCGATATTGCCTGCAATCATAAGTGAAAGTTCTGCTCCTGCGCCATGCTTGTCTAGCACTGCTGCAATTTCAGAAAGGATATCTTCA
>ASHK01000364.1 GCA_000695745.1 Vibrio madracius
CCGGAAAAAGGTTGCCAACTGATTTGCTAGTCGAGTGTTCTTATCAACATCAAATAGGTCAGCACGACCAATATCTTCGTAGTCGAGAACGAACATCAAGTCTTTATAGCCAGACTGTATTAGTGCTCGAACGGCTGTGTTTAGAGTGTTTGCGGAAATTTGTTTCATTTTAAGACGAATGACAAGACCACGTCTCAGTTCAGCTAATGAGTTAATTTGTTCCTCGAGCTGATCAAGCCGCTCTAGAATCAACGATGGAATCAATTGTGGACATTGCTGAACAAAATTAACCCAGTTGGAGTAACCATCTGCTGGATCTAGTAACTCATGGATTTCTTTGAATACTTGCCTTGGATACTCTCCTGTTTTTGCGAACGTTTTGTTCCCATAAAGGAACTCTGAATCAATATCGGCAATAAAAGGTCGCTCGCCAATAGACTTCTTAATTCTATCCATAGAACTGCGAAGCTCTTTAGACGTAGTCCAACCTTTTAACGGAAAGTAGGGTAGAAGCAGATCCTTATCTTTATCAGGAAGTTGCTCTAATGCAGTCATCTCTGAAGGACTCAGAGCCAAGATTGGAATATAGTCATAGAATTGACCAACAAGATTAAATATCACGTTGCCTCCTATAGCTCATCTAACCGGAACTTCACAGCAGTTACGGATACTTCAAATACCTCTGCAAGCTTTTCATGTAGAGCTCCACTTTTGAGCTCTATGCTATGAACTCTTTGGCTTCTAAGAAGTGTGCAGGTGGCATCAAGATCTGAGCTGCAAGTTCGTTAGCTTCTGATTCTATTTTTGAGGGGAGAGATGAACGATAAAGTGCGTTATCAATTATCCCATCTCCAATTAAGTGTCTGTGAAGGAGGTAGTGAGCCACTTCATGTGCAATAGTAAAGCGTTGTCTAGCTCTAACATCATGGCTATTAACCCTAATAACGTAGACTCCTTCCTCTTGCTTTATTGAGCCCGAAATATTCCCTGGCAGTGTCGCTTTCTTAACTACAAGTCCCAACTCACTTGCTAGACCACCTATTTTTACAGGAAAGCCTTTTTGATACTTCTGGATAACTTCTAGCTCTGGTTGGTTCAATTGATTCAAAATCATAAGCGAATACCGTATTTCTAATTCTCATTTGCTGCTTTAGGGGAGGAGCCTTTATCGTCATCTTCTTCTGTATCAGATGGTTCTTCCCAGTCTAGTTCTGACCAATTGATGGAGGTGTCTACGCTAGTTCCTTGATTTGGTTCTCTACGAAGAATGAAGCTATCAACCACCTCTTCGAGATGCTTGTTTATCTTTCCTTCATCAATTAATTTCGTTAATTGCTTCTCAACGGCTGGCTCAATGGCGTTTTCTGCTGTGTCATTGGCTATTTTTGTAGCAAGCTCTTCGGTACTCGTTTTAGTTGTCTTTTGAATGTTCTTAAAGCCAAAGAATGATAGAAGTGCAATAGCGATACCCACAACTGTAATCAATACAGATACACATGTTATCGCAATAGCAGCAAAATCAGCGTATGAGAAATACGACTTCTCTTCGTACAGATTTTCAATTTTCTTTTCTATCTCTGCCGAACCAGAAGCTTTTATCCCTGTTAGTTCTGCTTCAACCCGAGCAACCTGCTTCTCTAAAGAAGTTATGGCTTTTGCTAGCTCAATAGATTCAGAATTTCTCTGTGCTGATAGGACTTTGAGTTGGTTCTGAACATCAACTAATGAAGTGGAAAGAGTTTCAATTTTTTCGGTATGAACGGTAGGTGACGGACCGGTAGTGAGCATTGCTTTGTCATTGTTTGTCTCAGTAGCATCAGCAGATAGTGTGTAGCTAAGAGTGAGCAACAAGACCAACAGGAATACTTGGATAGAGCACGGGTATATATCATATTACTCAAATTATTTATGAAACTAATCCAGTATTCTCACAACTGAAATTCTAATTCAAGTCATTTTACATCAATGTGTTACCAAAACTTGACCTAGGTTGATTTTTATACACATTTTAAGAATCTAACTACATCGAGAGTCCCTACGAAGTTAAATCGACGATTTAGTTTCGTAACGCCCACCAGCAATCACCGTTAATCTACCTCCACAGCAACAGACCGTACTTGTGAGAGAGGCGTTGTCTTTGTCTTACCCCAACTATTAATCACACTAAAAAAGAGGTGTTTCATGAATGAAAGCGACTTAGATCTACAGCATTGGGTGACAATCAACGAGTTGGCTGCAAGGTATAAGCAGTTCACACTTCCGCAGCTGAAACACCTAGTTTGGAAACGTAAAGAACATCCTGGGCTCGAGAAGTGCTACAGAATCGTGGGTAAAAAGGGCTACATCAATACCAAGTTATTTGCTATGTGGATGAGTGGAGAGCTGGTGGGAGAGTGGACGTCGGATAAATAATCTCTCGTTAACTCATGTAGAACGGGGGCATTAGGGGAGTTATGTGTAAAAGCGTGTGTAAAACTACACTTTTATAACCACACGTCCCCTTTGATCGAACAATCGGACATTTCCTGTTTCGAAATCTTCTTTAGGAGAAATGTCCGATAAGGACGTTTGTTTCGAAATCTCCTTTGAGAAATGTCACAAGTTTTCTGCATAGCTTGGTTTCACGCATAAGCTAAAGAGATTACAGACTAAGGGCTTTGCTGCCCTTTTTTCTCGCTTTGACTTACCTAAGACGGTCAAAAAAGTGCGACAAGTCTGGAGAACTTTGGAGTATCCCGTTGGGCGAAAAATTACAATTAGTTCTCTAATACACTGGGTTCAGGTTGTTAGTCATCAACCTAGGATGATTCGAAAAAATACACTATTCAAAGGGTTTAATTTATATCTAAGCAGTTGAATGCTTGGTGAGGGTATATGGCAAGTATTAGCCACAAATCAATGATCAAACATAGGGAGCGACTAATACCTGTAAACAATGGTATTAGGACATTCGACTTGCCATGGGTACCCAAGATACTGAAAGGGGTGTTAGCGAGGACAGATGAGTTACTCGTCAAACGGGGGAAAGTCTTCGTCGTGATAGTCACTCAACATATTGTTAGCTATACGAAGAGCAATGCTCCAGCGACAGAGTTGATAAGTCGATTAAAAACAGCATTGGATATCAAGTTTAAGTTCTTTGATATGCACTATTTATGGGTTAGAGAGCATTCTAGCGGAGATAAACAACACTATCATTGGGCTCTAATTTTAGATGCTACAAGAGTTTCGACTATTGATTGGCTTTTAACTTTTTAGAGGGTGTTGTCAGAGGTTGCAGCATGACTGTAAACGTCCATTTTTCAGGGTACCACTTACTGAAGGCAAGAGAGTTAGAGAAAGAAAATTGGAAGCGATATTACAAGTTTGTATGGCACGTTTCGTACTTGGCGAAGCTCAATACTAAAACCAAGAAACTGAGGGGAACGAGAAGTTATGATTTTAGTCGATTACCCCCTGTCAGTTAGCTTATCGCTTTAAGTGGCGTTTTGATAAAGCAGTGTCTCAAATTTGATGTTGTTAGGTCTATTTTAGACTCGGTAGTGAGATGGGGCTTTATCAAGTATGGTTATTTAAAAGTTTATTAAACAAAAGGATACATAAATACCTAGCCGTTCTACTCTTAAAGATGTCAACCGGATGGCATCTGATGTGGAGGTGACTAAATGATGCATACCAACAAATACATGACTACCAAACAGGTCATGGAGCTTTTTGGTTTGATGGGAGCTACTACTCTTTGGCGTTGGAGAATTAAAAGAGGCTTTCCAGAACCCGCAATCAAGGGTAGACCCAATAGATGGCTTGTTGAAGACATTGAAAATTGGGAGAGGGAGCAGAGGCGTCGCAGTATGTGCGACGCAAAGCACTAGAATATGTCGGAGGTCTTGATAGTGGCTGTAGCAGAAGTAGTTTTCATTGGTTTAGGTACATCTTTCCTATGCGAGCAAGTTTGTACTTCTGCTTCAGCTTTGTTCAATCTGCTACATTCTTTTCAGCTAGTGTTGTACATAGTCATTTGAAGCGATGAAAACTCATTGTCATGTGTGCTCTATTTCAAAGATTACGCATACTTACTTGCTTGAACAGTATTCTCTTATTTATGCATTAAGGTTAATAGTTTAAATGTGTTCATATGTGATATTAACCCAAGGATTGAAAAATGAGAGAAGTTATCATTACTGACTTGACGCGATTCTCTACTACAGAAAAGGTTTGTACTGCCGCAATCGACGTTAACACTGGCGAGTGCTTTCGACCAATGCCTTATCTTCTAAGTGCCAAATGTGAAGAGCTAGGTATACATCCCGGTGCAATATTGAAAGGAAATCTGAACTTTAAAGCAGCTTCAGAACTTCCTCATACAGAAGATGCTAACTACTCAGATCTTAGATTTTATGGGGCTTGTAGTGGCGAGTTGTTCAAGCAAGTGCTAGATAATTCACTGTCTAACACAATTGCTGAAGGGTTTGACTATAACTTTGCTGAAGGACAAAAACACATTCCTCACGATAGCCAGGTGAATGTATCTATCATTACAGTTCGAGTTGAACCTCGTCAGCTTTCAATCCATGAAGATATGTTCAAACCCGGTAAAATCAAAGCGACACTGATAGACAATGATGGCCAGAGGTATCCATACCTATCTATTACAGACAGAGGCTTTTTCGATTTTGCTAAAAAGCATCAGGATGATGGAAGGTTGGATGAAGTCACTAACTTGATTGAGCGGCAGGAAGAGGTTTATCTTCGTATTGGTCTGAGTCGTCGATTTGATGTTTCAGGGCGAGATGGTTACTGGTTGCAAGTTAATGGGATATATACATTCCCCCAATTTCATCGAGAGGTTAGGAGCTATGAGTAAGGATATCGACATTTTTACAATAGGCTTTACTAAGAAAAATGCAGAAACGTTTTTTGGTCTCCTCAGCGAGTCTGGAGTAAAAACACTACTCGACGTTAGGTTAAATAATGTATCTCAGTTGGCCGGCTTTGCTAAAAGAGACGACTTGAAGTACTTGTTGAGGGAGCTTTGTGGAATTGATTATGTCCACATACCCAACTTGGCTCCCACAAAACAGATCTTAGACGATTATAAGAAAGGGATTATTTCTTGGGAGGAGTACGAGGTACAGTTCAAAAGCCTTTTAGTTCAAAGAGGCGCAGAACAACTAATACAGTCAGACATACTTGAGAATGGATGCTTGATGTGTAGTGAGCATGAGCCTGATTTTTGTCACAGAAGGCTTGTGGTAGATTATCTTGGTGAGCATAGTGGACTCAAACTCAACGTGAAGCACCTGTATTAATGACAAAAGTACTTATTCTTTACCCCAAGGCTTTTAACTGTTACTCCAAGTTCTATCGTAAAGTTGAACGGATCTTGAGTAGCCTTGATAGTGTGACGATAGTCTTTCCGCAAGACTCTAACGGATTGATTAGTCAGATTGCGCAACAACTGCCCATGATCGTAGGCAGTATTGAAAATCCAAGTTGGTCGGAAGAGGATATCACTCATGGTATCGTTTTTGACGATGGTGAAGAATTTGGAGAAGAGGTTAGTAAGTTAAAGACAATAAGAATACCACTCAGAGTTATCCATATAGATATAACAAGAGTCATCAATGTTAAAAAGGAGCCTAGCTATCAAAAGCAAGGTGATACTGAAGTATACCAATACATAGGGAGAGGCTCTTATTGGGGAAACCCTTATTCGATGTTTGACGGTCACGGTGATCGTGATGAAGTGATTAGAAAGTTTAAGTATGACTTTGACTTTGATAAGTTTCCAAACATTGATAAAGCCAAGGTTTATGATCTGGCAGGTAAGAGATTAGGTTGCTTTTGTAAGCCAGAAGCTTGCCATGGTGATGTTCTAGCTGATTTTCTAAATGCTTGGGATGACGGCAAGTAAGTCTGCAGCTGCATTTGAGAGGTAGATGTGTAACTACTAAAAGCTCTGTATTGCACGCTCGTGTGTAATTTATGGGTAATTTAGTCTAAACCTTGTTAAAACGTACTCGACCGCTGTTGGTTGAATCCCTTGGCAATAAAGCATACTATGTCAAAGTAAATCGTAGCTTTGAGATTCAAAATCCGTTGCCTTCGGGCGTGGCGGTTCAAGTCCGCCCACCGGTACCATATTTTAAGACAGAGCCTCGACGAAAGTCGGGGCTTTGTTGTATCAAGGGTTTGTGAATTCAAATCCAGCGTGGCGTCAGGAGTGCCTGCCCAGTCAAGTCACCCACCGGTACCATATATAGAAAAGGTCGCTTTTATAGCGGCCTTTCGTCGTTTTGGGTGTTTGGAAAGCGGGTGTAATCGGGTTTTAGCTCAAACTTCTTTCCCACACTGAGCTAAAGAACGTTCTAGATAGATATATTTTATTCGTCTTCAAATTTATCCCATGTCCCATATGGGGTACATCGCATGTTGATTTCTGCGCGTAAGGGAATCTCAGTTAATCCAAGAAGTGTCTAAAGCTGCAACTTTGCAAATTAAGCATGCAGGAGCACGCAGTTGCACAATTTTGGTATATAGTTCTTTATTAAGACATTCATCACTTTGAGCTTCGCCCAAGAGTTATTGAATGATGTTTAGGAATGATGATTATAGAGGCTTCTTATATGAAAAATACCATTGTAGAACGAGCACAAGTGGGTGTGCTATCGGATCCTTCTACATTTGCTGAGTACCTGACCTTTGTCCTCAAAAATAGCGCTGACACCACATCTGTTCAAGATGCCCTTTCACAAATCTCTGGCATTGAAAAATCCATTGCACAGAAAGATCCTAGTGCAAACTTGAGTATTACTGTGGGTATCGCTAAAAATGCATGGTCTATTGCGCTTCCCGATGTTGTCATGCCTAAACACCTCACAACATTTACTGAAATGAAAGATGGCGACCGCCATTTTCCAAGTACGGCTGGCGACATCTTCTTGATGATCAAATCTGAACGCATCGACTTAAACTACCAAGCCGCTAAATACCTGTTAGCAGCCTTTAGAGAATCCGCAGAACTGGTCGAAGATATCCAAGGTTTTAAATACTTAGACAACCGTGATTTGATTGATTTTGTTGACGGGACAGAGAATCCAAAACACCAAGCACGTGTGAATGCTGTTTTAGTGCAAGACGAAGCAGACATTCATCTTGGTGGCAGCTAT
>ASHK01000365.1 GCA_000695745.1 Vibrio madracius
CTATTCATACCGGACGAGAAAACGGTGAAGCGTTATCGCAACGTATTTACGACAAATCGAGTCAGTTTTTCTCTGATGTCGCTTTTGATCTGCCACAGAGTCACGCATCCATCGACTTTTCTCGCTTTTACAATACTGATGATCTTAGTTCCTCTCCCGGTGCTTGGTCCGATGCCAACAGGGCTCATCGTTTAAGGACTTGGGCGGCCATGGTGGCATTTTATAAGGATTACAATCGCCCGATAACCTATAACCCGCTTTGGTACCATGATTATGAAGGCGATCAACCGGGATTGGGTTGGGCTTCACAAGACACGACGCTACTGCCGGGCTGGAGCCCACGAGGGAGCTTTGCTGATCTTAAGTTCTGGATTGACACTAATGGCATTGAGGCCCAAAGCTATGGCCGCTCTGGATTGCTGCCAGACGGTACCATGAGTCACCATACCGGCTTACGACAAGATTTAGCGATGTACGCCTACGGCTATGAGTGGTTAACGGAAGAGCCGTATATTTTTGCCTCGTACCTCAAAGACACTGTCTTTGAACCATCCAGTACGCCGTTCGAATTTTCCTTCCGTGTACTTAATCACATCATGCCTTGGCTGTTGTATGGTACGGCTCATGATTTCCAAGCAACGGGACGCAGTCACTACCAACCACACGTCGCTGATTTTGGCAGTTATGTCTTTTCCCGAGATGTTGAGCGATTATTCATCGGCGCACCGGCTGGCACCAATGTCGAATTGAGTGAACAGCTATCGACGTTTATCACAACACTCTCTGATAACTCACACCAACGGTTAGGAAGCAAAGCATTTTGGGCCAATGATTACCTGATTCACCGTAGGGAAAAATGGGACTCACTCAGTGCGACAACCCAAGAATGGTTCAGCTCAGTTAAAATGGAGTCACAACGTACACGCGGTGCGGAAAGCTTTTCAGATAGCGCATTTGGCTTTATGAATGGTCGTGGCATACTTCAAGTCAAGACTCATCCACACGATTATACAGCGATTCGTTATGACTGGGATTGGCATCTACTACCGGGCATCACTGAGTCTTGGCGGCAAGATCCTCTCCCACTGCCATCAAGTGAGAAAGCCGCCAACCCTTCTGCTTTCTCCTCTGTTCTCGCCAATGATTATGACCTTCCAGAGAACGCTTATTCTATGGCGGCCTTTGAGTACGCGAGTGACCACAGTTACACCACCGTCGCAGCCAATAAATCCTACTTCTTCCTCGATGAGGCTGTGGTTGCCTTGGGGAACAGTATCCGCCGTGTACGAGATGACTTATCCACTCCTGATGGTAACGCCAACATTCTCACCGTTATCGATCAGGTTCATTGGCAAACCCCTTTTACTTTTAATCCCGGACAAGGAGCGCAAGTCGGCATCAGTGGCGTCAAAACCGTGTCATTGCGATCCAGTTGGTCGTCGAATCCAGCGAGTAACCCAAGCTTGCCGTATGAGCAGCAAATTATGTGGTTCCATCAGGCAATAAAGGCTATGTCGTCTTTCCTCAATTACAGCAGAAAGTGAGAACCTACCTTCGCGGCGGTGATACGATTCCTGATTCGGATACCGCTAAAAGTGAGGCAGCAAGCGAACCGCGATTGAAGCCACTCTTAATTGCGATTAATCACGGAAAAGAGCTCGCAGGCGATGGCGACAAATCACATTATGCTTACGCTATTTTGCCATTTGTCAGTGCCGAAGAAATGCCAGAACGTACAGATCACCTTTTGCAAAATCTCGATATTTATCAGCAACCGCAACAAGGTATCGAAGCGATCTATTATCGCAGTCCACACAGCGG
>ASHK01000366.1 GCA_000695745.1 Vibrio madracius
TTGTTCATAAGGTTTGTTCGGAACAAATCTTATGAACAAACAAATCCCCATACTGAAATCATAAAAACAATAACGGTGAAAAAATGGCGAGACCAAAATCTTATACAAACGAAGATGTTATCAGAGCAGCAAATCAACTGATTGAGCAAGGAGTTGAACCTGTTGGCTGGAGACTGCGCGAACTCATTGGGCGTGGACGACGTGAAACTTTGGATCGAGACTTAAGGCAATTGGTTGAACAAGGTCAAATAACGATAGAGGATAAATCTAGCATAGAATCTCAGCAACCAGCCATACAAGTTGAACCAACGGTAATCTTACCGTTGCCTGTTGAGATACAAGAAGCGCTTAAACTCATTGAAGGCCAACTGTCATCATCACTTGTTAACCTAGTGATTCAACTCAATACATTAACAGATACCCACTATGAGCATCTAACTCGTACTCGGTTACTTGAATCAAAAGCACTGGTAGATGAAGCGCTCAACAAACAGCAATGCGCCGAGGAGAAGCTTGTTGTTGCAGAGGAGCGTGTCAGGCTTCAGGTTGAATTAAACGAGCAATTAGAACAAGACTGTACTGTGTTGGAGGAACAACTAGCCCTAGCAAGACTCCACGGTGATGAACATCTTGCTGCGTTAGAATCAATGACGAACGAGAATGCTTCTTTACTGAGCGACCTAGAAACCTATCAACAAAATGAATCGTTGCAAAACGAACAGATACAAGTTCTTACCAGGCAAAATACGGTGCTTGAAACGCAGTTAGACAACTGTCGAACGGACGCTGTACAAAAAAGTGAAGCAAATGGTCTACTACAGGCTGATTTAGACCACGTGAGACAGCAACTCACAATCCTATCTACGAAATATGAGAGTGTTGCACGGGCGGAAGAAAAGTCACTTGCGAGGCTCGACGAACTAACGGCACAGCTAGCAGAGTCACAAATGTTGGCTGCCGTTCTGTCTGAAAGAGCTAGTCATTTAGAAAAGCCGTTGAAACAAGATGAGGTTGTAGCTTAACCTTGAAGTATCAACTTGAGGGAAATATGTATGCTAGCTAATTATCCAAGGGCGTTAGCCAATTGTATGCGAGAGGCTCGCGAGACGTTAGGTTTAACCCAGAAGCAAGCATCAGAGTTGAGTGGCTTGAGACAAGCTACAATCTCAAAAATAGAAAATAACCCAGCCAACTGTTCAATCAACTCTGTACTGCTCTTGGCTCAAGCTTATCGGCTGGAGTTACATCTTCTGCCCATGCTTAATATGGAGGAGTATTACAACCATGATGTTGTTAAGAGTGATGGTAGGGATTTATCACTTACCTGATAAAAATAGACCCAGCTCAATTTAACAGACGAGTTACATAAAAAATACAAACGACTAAGAATCTTGGCATCGATAGATTTAAATTTTAAACTTCACCTACAGAACAGCCCCCTCGAAAAATATAATGAACAGAACTTCGACGTACACACGGCGAAAAAAGATGAATGGTGAGCAACCAACATACTTTTTTAAAACGCTAGATAGTAAAACTTTATTTGTTACCCGAACATGGGAAGGAAAGACATTCTCGCATACTTTTGAAGTTGGTCAGCGGTATTTTACAAAGCAATACCAACGTTGTGTGGAAATCATCTCGCTGCAAGATCAATACCATAATACAGATTGCGGTTATTATTTTAAAGCTAAGTACGTCAACGAAGATGGATCATTAGCCATTAATGGTAAGGATATAACCGCACAAGCTACTATCGATTCTATTTACCATACTTACCAAAAAAGTTTTATGTCAGCTCACGAGATAGAAGGAAACGGATTAAGCTTTTTAGAAGGCACCGTTACTACAATTACGGTCAA
>ASHK01000367.1 GCA_000695745.1 Vibrio madracius
TCGCTTTCCAGTGAACCTGTGACGTTTTCCGACGCGTTGTCGCTGATTTTCTCTGGCTTTAATACCGATGGATATTCATTACAGCAAATTCGCACCGGTATTGATGGTATAACCATGGCAACGCCGCTTGATGCCTTCAAAACAGGTATTAAGAATGGCAATACCATTGCAGAGGTTGTTCAGCAGCCTATCTTTGGTGGTTTAGCTGGTATTGGTTGGGAGTGGGTAAATCTCGCCTATTTAGCCGGTGGGCTTATCTTACTTAAGCTACGAATCATTCAATGGCACATTCCTGTTGCGATTCTTGCTTCGTTAACTGTGATTAGCGGCCTGTTCATGCTGTTTACACCAGGCGCGACGGCATCACCAATCTTACATCTGTTGTCTGGCGCAACCATGTTAGGGCATTCTTTATTGCTACTGATCCAGTATCAGCCTCAACAACGGTGAAAGGACGATTAATATTTGGTGCGTTCATCGGTGTGATGATCTTCGTAATCCGTACTTGGGGTGGCTTCCCTGACGGTGTCGCCTTCGCTGTTCTTCTAGCGAATATGTGCGTTCCGCTCATAGACTATTACACTAAACCACGAACTTATGGACATTAATCACCATGTTGAATGCAATTAGAAAAAATGGCTTAACTTTGGCTATCTTTGCTGTGCATCAACAGGGGTAGTCGCTGTTACGCAATATCTGACTAAAGATCAGATCGTTCGCCAAGAACGAGCGCAGCTTCAAGCAACGCTAAACGAAGTTATCCCCCACGAACTGCATGACAATGAACTGTCTGCTTCGTGTACTTTGGTAAGTGACCCTGCCCTTGGGACATCACAGCCGCAACCAGTCTATATTGCGACGATAAATAATCAGCCGCAAGCCATGGCTATCGAATCTGTCGCACCTGATGGCTACAATGGCGCCATTAAGATCATCGTAGGTATGGATATTGAGGGCACTATCCTCGGTACACGTGTTTTAGCACACCAAGAGACTCCTGGACTTGGTGATAAAATTGACCTAAGGATTACCGACTGGGTACTTGGTTTTACCGGCAAACAAGTGACCGATGAAAATGAATCACAATGGGCTGTACGCAAAGATGGCGGTCAATTTGATTCATTTACAGGCGCGACCATCACGCCTCGCGCTGTTGTGAAAGCGGTCAAGAATACCGTAAGCTACGTGAACACCCATCGTAATGAGATATTAAACCAGCCACTAAACTGTGGAGGTGAAGAGTGACAACGTCTAAAGAACTGTTAAAAAATGGTTTATGGAATAATAATCCAGCCCTAGTCCAACTACTTGGCCTGTGCCCTCTTCTTGCCGTGTCATCAACAGTGACCAATGCATTAGGTCTTGGTCTTGCGACATTGGCGGTGCTAGTGGGTTCAAACGTAACGATTTCTGTTATCAGAGACTATGTGCCAAAAGAAGTCCGCATCCCTGTTTTTGTTATGATCATTGCGGCGTTAGTGACATGTGTGCAGTTATTAATGAACGCGTACGCTTATGGACTGTATCTTTCGCTGGGTATTTTTATCCCACTTATCGTTACTAACTGCATTATCATTGGACGAGCGGAAGCGTTCGCTTCCAAAAATGCGGTACTGCCCGCTGCTCTTGATGGTCTTTGGATGGGGCTTGGAATGACATCAGTATTGGTAATACTTGGAGCCATGCGAGAGCTTATCGGTAACGGGACTTTATTTGACGGCGCTGATTTGTTATTGGGACCATGGGCAGCAGCACTTCGCATTCAGGTATTCCAATTTGATAGTCAGTTCTTACTCGCCTTGTTACCTCCTGGCGCATTTATCGGTGTGGGCTTTCTCATCGCCCTGAAAAATGTTATTGATAAGCAAATAGAGCTTCGTCAGCCAAAGCAAGAAAAACAACAGATTGAACGAGCTCGTGTAACCAACTAATCAAACCGCAATTAAAAACCCAAGACCTTATGCAGGATCTTGGGTTTTTGAACACTGGAAGCAGCCAATACGCTTGGGAAAAGCTAAGTCAGCCAATGAACAATATAAAAAGAAGAGAAATACTCGAACGACTTCGAGAAAACAACCCAAAACCAGAAACTGAGCTCAACTGGAACTCACCATTTGAGTTACTGATTGCTGTTTTACTGTCTGCTCAAGCAACCGATGTCAGCGTCAATAAAGCGACAGATAAGTTGTATCCCATCGCTAATACACCAGAGGCCATGCTTGCGTTAGGTGTCGATGGTGTCAAGGAGTACATCAAAACTATCGGTTTGTTCAACTCAAAAGCTGAGAATGTCATAAAGACTTGCCAAATACTGGTTGACCAGCATAACAGTGAAGTCCCAGAGAACCGCGAAGCACTAGAAGCGCTACCTGGCGTTGGGCGTAAAACGGCCAACGTCGTCCTCAACACAGCATTTGGTTGGCCAACCATCGCCGTCGACACTCATATTTATCGTGTCTCAAACCGCACTAAGTTCGCGATGGGAAAAACGGTGGATGATGTGGAGCACAAATTACTTAAAGTGGTGCCAAAAGAGTTCAAACTCGATGTCCATCACTGGTTGATTCTTCATGGACGCTATACATGCATCGCCCGAAAACCAAGATGTGGCAGTTGCATCATCGAAGATCTTTGTGAATTTAAAGAAAAAGTTTATCCAGAGAATTAAAACAAAGGAGCAATGTTATGTCTAATGGTCGTATCCTTCACACCATGTTACGCGTGGGTGATTTAGACAAGTCGATTTCTTTCTATACTGATGTGATTGGAATGAAATTACTGCGTAAAAACGAAAACACGGAATACAAATACACCTTAGCGTTTTTAGGATTTGGTGACGAGTCTGAAGGCGCGGTCATCGAATTAACGTACAATTGGGGCGTTACTGAATACGACCTGGGCAGCGCTTATGGCCATATTGCCATCGGTGTGGATGATATCTATACCACATGCGATGTCATTAAAGCAGCCGGCGGCAACGTTACTCGTGAACCAGGTCCAGTCAAAGGTGGAACCACTCAAATTGCCTTTGTTAAAGATCCTGACGGCTATATGATTGAGCTTATTCAGAACAAGCAGGCCAGTGCAGGTTTAGAGGGTTAAGCCAACGCCTCACTTGAGATCTAAAAAAACGCCAACATGTCATCATGTTGCGTTTTTGTTTCATTGGCGACTAAACCTCGGTACGACCAAATGAGATGACAACACGTTGATTCTTCGCTTTGCCTATGGGTGAAGCATTCTCCGCAATAGGACGACGTTTGCCATAACCTTGCACTTGTATTCTATCTTTCGGTAAGCCAAGGGACTGAAAGTAATCTTGTAGAATCTGTGCGCGCTTGTCCGATAGTTGCTGGCTCTCACCTTTAGAGTCCGACGAGTCGGTGTAGGTCGACACGAGCACTAAATCAATATCTTGATTATATCTAACATACTCGGCGATTTGTTGAAGCCTATGCTGTGACGTTTTATTCAGTTGTTCACTGTTGCGGTCATAATGAAGAATCGTAAATGAGATGTCTTCGAAGCTGTAAGGCAACAAATTAGCGATACAGTCGCTAAACACGTTGTATTTGGTTTGAAATAAAACAGAAGAGAGGGAAACTTCGATTCGCTCATCTCGACTTTGCCAGTCTTGATAACTGAAGGTCGGATAACGCCCCTTCTCTAGCTCACTGAGGATACTCCAAGCCGCCTGTCCCCCAACATAGCCATCAAACTGTTTGAAAAACTGTAGATTGGTAATGCGGTCGGCGCTGTCTCCTGGTCGCCATGGTGGTGGCAGGGAAACTAAGCTTACATTACGAGTTTCCCCCATTGAACGGCGCATTTTCAATTCGAAATCCAAATTCATCTTTTTACTTGCTCTAGCAACGAACTCTGCGTCGCCAAAATTAGGTATGGGATGAACCAACCTACATTCCAATGGCGTGTTACTGACCATTTCCCATTGCGACTGAGTTGGCGTTGCCACATAACGTTTCTCTATTGCCGCATTTGCCGCGGTAGCCGTCACAAAAGCAATAGTGATAATGTCAGTAAGGCTTTTAAATTCATACAGTTAAGTAGCTCTTTTGCAATACACGTAACGGCACAGTTTTGCCGCTGCCCGTGCTAGATGGATCTCCGCACAAATCATTGCAAAAATCTCGCCATTTTTGCAAATTGAACCGGATATAAATCGCTTCAACAATCAGTTTAAGTCTCAAATATCAGCAAAGCCTTCACATCGAATGTTTATTTATAGTCGTGCATGATTATTCAACCATTGTCTGCAAAATTAAATGACTCGTCAGGTTTTTTAT
>ASHK01000368.1 GCA_000695745.1 Vibrio madracius
TGTTGGCAACTGCGGTATTAGTGCCTCACCTGCGGTTTTAGAGTGCGCGCCTCCTGATCCTATGAATCTGTTGGGAAAGCAAGAAGACTTTAAGTATCCCACATTTGCACAGTATGCCGAGGCAGTATCAAGAGCCCAACCAGCTGTCAATGTAGCAGCGTTAGTCGGCCATACTACATTACGTAATAACGTAATGGATGATCTATTAAGGGAAGCGAGCGAAGACGAGTTAGCGTCGATGAGATCTTCCCTGGAATTGCTATGCAGCAAGGGGCGTTAGGCTTGAGTTCAGGGTTAGCCTATGCCAGTGCGAAGCAAGCGACCGCCAGTGAGGTTATGCGATTGGCTGAAGTGCTTGCCGAGCATGATGGTATTTATACTACGCACATGAGAACAGAGTTCGAAGCTATTTTACAAGCGATGGAAGAAGCATTTGAGACAGGAAAGCACGCTAGAGTCCCTGTGGTCATATCGCACTTAAAATGTGCTGGAGCAGGTAACTGGGGTAGAACGGTTGAAGTGCTTGATTTAATGGAAACAACCTCTCAACACCAAGATGTGTCTTGTGATTGTTATCCATATTCTGCGAGTTCTTCTACGCTCGATTTAAAACAGGTAACGGAAGACTTTGACATTTTCATTACTTGGTCCGAGGCCAAGCCAGAATACGCGGGGCAAGTGTTAGCGGATATCGCCACGCAGATGGGATTACCCCTGCTCGAAGCGGCAAAGGCACTGCAGCCAGCAGGCGCTGTTTACCATTGTATGGATGAGGCCGATGTTGAACGAGTACTCAAGTATCGACTTACTATGGTGGGATCTGACGGATTACCAAATGATCCGCACCCACATCCGCGCTTATGGGGAACATTCCCCAAAGTACTCAGTCACTATTGCCGAGAGCGCGAACTCTTTCCACTAGAAGAAGCGGTTCACAAAATGACAGGTATGTCTGCAACTCGATATAACCTTTTGAATCGTGGTGTGATTAAAGAGGGAGCGTTTGCCGATATTGTTATTTTTGATAGCAGAAAATAAAAGATACCGCAACATTCGAAAGCCCTATTTCAGTGGCAGAAGGAATCGAGTGTGTACTTGTTAACGGAAATATTAGCTACGCCAATAAAGAGGTGGCTAATAATAGATTTGGGCGATTTATTTATCGTCAAGAGAAGTAATATTTTACTGAGCAATATTC
>ASHK01000369.1 GCA_000695745.1 Vibrio madracius
GCTTCTCACATCATCATCGGTCACTCAGAGCGTCGTGAATACCACAACGAATCTGATGAGTTCATCGCTAAGAAATTCGCATTCCTAAAAGAAAATGGCCTAACGCCAGTTTTCTGTATCGGTGAATCTGAAGCGCAAAACGAAGCAGGCGAAACTGAAGCAGTTTGTGCACGTCAAATCAACGCAGTAATCGACGCATACGGTGTTGAAGCGCTAAACGGCGCTATCATCGCATACGAACCAATCTGGGCTATCGGTACTGGTAAAGCAGCAACAGCTGAAGATGCACAACGCATTCACGCTTCTATCCGTGCTTTAATTGCAACAAAAGACGAAGCAGTTGCTGAGCAAGTAATCATCCAATACGGTGGTTCTGTTAAGCCAGAGAACGCTGAAGCATACTTCTCACAACCAGACATCGATGGTGCTCTAGTTGGTGGTGCATCTCTAGATGCTAAGAGCTTCGCAGCAATCGCTAAAGCAGCGGCAGCAGCAAAAGCTAAATAATCGACTGCTTATTGCATTACCAAAAACAGGCTCTCTGAGCCTGTTTTTTTATGCTTTCATTTTGTTAAGGCGTAAAAAAACCGCGACTTAAGCCGCGGTTTGTTATCTTTTGAATCGATGTCGATTAGAACAACTCTTCAGCAACCTTGAATAGGTCATCACGAACTGGACGCTTCATATTTTCGATCGCATCAATGATGTCATGGTGTACTAGTTGCTCTTTCTGAATACCAACACAACGACCACCGTGACCTTCCATTAGAAGATGCACTGCGTAGTTGCCCATGCGAGACGCAAGGACGCGGTCAAACGCTGTTGGACGACCACCACGTTGGATATGACCTAGAACCGTTGCACGAGTTTCACGACCAGTTGCAGTTTCGATCTCTTTTGCAAGCTCAGTCGCATCCATCATAAGTTCAGTGAGTGCGATAATCGCGTGCTTCTTACCTTTCGCAATTCCATCTTGGATATTGCTGATAAGTTGCTCTTTGTTTAGGCCAGTTTCTGGAGTGATCATGTATTCACAACCACCAGCAATCGCTGACATAAGCGTTAGGTCACCACAGTGACGGCCCATGATTTCAACGATAGAGATACGTTGGTGAGATGAAGACGTGTCACGCAGACGGTCAATCGCATCAATGACTGTGTTAAGCGCAGTTAGATAACCGATTGTGTAGTCAGTACCTGCGATATCGTTGTCAATAGTGCCTGGCAGACCAATACATGGGTAGCCCATCTCAGTCAGTTTCTTCGCACCCATGTACGAACCGTCGCCACCGATAACGACTAGCGCATCGATACCATGTTTCTTAAGGTTTTCAATCGCTTTCTCACGAACTTCTACTTCTTTAAATTCAGGGAAGCGCGCTGAACCTAAGAACGTACCACCACGGTTAATCACATCAGATACGCTAGAGCGATCTAGCTTTTTGATGCGGTCTTCATAAAGACCTAGGTAACCGTCGTACACGCCATATACTTCTAAATCCGCTGACAAAGCCGTACGAACTACACCACGTACCGCAGCATTCATACCTGGTGCATCACCACCACTTGTCAAAACACCGATTTTCTTAATCATGCTCACCCTCGATTTGGCAATCTAATTTCAATTTTGAGTACGCCGCTTATTGCTTGCGCAACGCACAGAATTCTTGTTATCGCTACGATGATTCGATGTGTTCCCCACAACAACATCGACGTAACTTTATTACTTATGTAAGAGTATTACAGTTTATAAGAACTATTGTGTTGATTCACATCAGAATCGCACTTTTTATCATGAGCCTTGATAATAGACAATCCATTTTGAAGTTGCCATTTTCATTCGCCATGCCGCTTATTAGTCCTATTTGTTAGTTAACTACCAGCCTTGCTCTTTCTGCTGTTTTTCCTCAGATAACACCACTGAATACGGATCTTGATGAATGATCACATCGGCCCCTGGAAAGGCCTGCTTCAATTTAGATTCAGCACGGTCTGCGATTTTATGAGCCTCTATCAAACGCAAATCATCATCAAGTTCAAGATGTAACTGAATAAAACGGACCGGACCAGACATTCGCGTTCGAAGTTGATGGACACCAATCACACCTTCAACCGCGGTACTTATCTCACGAATTTTAGTTAGCTCTTCTTCTGGCAACTGTCGGTCTAACAAAGACTGAATAGCACCGTAAGCCATTTTTACGGCGGTTACTAAAATAAAGATCCCAATGCCAACAGCAAACACAGCATCGGCTTGGCTGATGCCATACCAACTTAAGCCTAATGCCACCATAATAGCAGCGTTCATATATAGGTCCGTTTGATAGTGTAAAGAGTCTGCGGCAATGGCTTGGCTACCTGTTTGTTTCACAACATACTTTTGAAACACAACCAACCCAGAAGTCGCGAGGAAGGCAAACAAGCTGACAAAAATACCTAACTCTGGCGAGTTAAGTTCTTGTGGTCGGAAAAAGCGATCAACACCATTGAGAATAAGGAAACATGCTGAGCCGGAAATAAACATGGCTTGAGCCAGTGCGGCTAGAGATTCCGCCTTGCCGTGACCAAAAGTATGTTCTTTATCGGCAGGCTGCAAAGAGTAGCGTAAAACCAGTAAGTTGATCACTGAGGCGGCAATATCGATGACCGAGTCTATCAATGATGCCAACAAGCTCACTGAACCGGTTACCCACCAAGTCAGCACCTTCACAATAAACAGTAAGCTCGCAATGGTTGTTGCAGTCCAAGCAGCAACGGTGACAAGCCTTGCATACTTGTTCTGGGTGATACTCACTTTGGCACCTTGAAGTCATTTCAAAACATAACCGCAAGTATACCGATAAATCCTCACAAAAATAGAAAAACTATTGGGTCGGCTTTACCGGCAACATTATCCAGATGGCCGTCGCCTAGAGTGAAATAAACAAAAAGCTCCATGCCTTAAAAAGGCATGGAGCTTTCATTATTGTCTAGAAGGGAGTGCTCGTACTAGTTAGCGTGTTTTGCTGCACGAGATTCCATTTTAGAGAAACATCTTTCCATACGCTCTTTTTGAAGCTCTTTGAACTTCACTTTCTGTTCTGGCGTTAGGATGTTTAACATCTCATGCTGTCTTTCTAGCATTTGTACACGACGTTCGGTTTGCTGCTGTACCATTTCTGATGCAAGTGCATTGGCAGCATCGGCATCAAAACTATCGGCAAGCACTAGGTCTTGTACCTTTTGTTGGCAAGCTTGCATTTCCGCTTGCTTAGTTGCAAAGTCACCAGAGAACTTCGCATGCATCGCGTCTCTGTTGGCTTGACGCAGTTCTTTCATTTGATCTTTCTGAGCATCGGTCAAATCGAGTTCACGGAACATGCGTTTACCATCAAAGCCACCACACATACCCTCGCCACCTTTACCATGATGGCCACCTTTACCGCCGCCGTATGCCAAGGCGCTTGCTGAGCCAAGCACTAATGGAAGAACCGTTGCAGCGATAACCAGTTTCTTTGACATTTTCATAATCTTTACCCTTATGTGATTCATACCATGGCTGCCTCTGCAGCGCTTGAGTATAGAATAGGGTCTGGTGAGTAAAGTAACGTACAGTGAGCGTAAAGAATCGTAAAGATCGCTTTTTCTAATATTTAACGCTTTATTATTACAGGGCATAAAACAATACAGAGGTAGTTTATGGCACACATACTTATCATTGATGACGACACAGAGCTAACCAGCCTACTCAAAGATATACTCAGCTTTGAAGGGTTTGAGACGTCTGAAGCGAATGATGGCATCACAGGTTTAGAGGCAATGCATAACGATATCGATCTGGTATTAATGGATGTCATGATGCCACGACTCAATGGTATGGACACGCTCAAAAAACTACGTGAAAAGTGGGAAACCCCCGTTCTGATGCTCACGGCTAAAGGTGAAGAAATTGATCGTGTTATCGGCCTTGAGCTGGGAGCAGATGACTATCTTCCAAAACCTTTTAGTGATAGAGAATTACTTGCTCGTATTAAAGCCATTCTTCGCCGTACTCAAAGTAAACCAGAAACAGCCTCTTCTGACTGTGTAGCGTTTGAAGACATTCAAGTGTTCCCAGGGAAACAAGAAGCTCACTGCCAAAACCAGTTGTTGGATTTAACGACGACAGAGTTTGCCCTTTTGCACTATTTTGTTCAAAAGCCTGGAGAGGCGTTAACCAAAGAATCGTTAAGTCTTGATGTTCTTGGCAAACGGTTATCGGCTTTTGATCGCGCGGTGGATATGCACGTCTCCAATTTACGTAAGAAGTTGCCAGAAAAACAAGATGGAAAACCACGCATCAAAACCTGCGTGGACGTGGCTACTTACTGGTTAAGGAGTAATAATGAAATTGCCCAAGATAACCAGCCTTTACGGCCGTATCTTTGCCATTTTCTGGTTGACGATGCTCTTGGTCTTGATCGCAGTGCTTGCACTGCCGCACCTTGACCCACGCGTTACTAAAGAGATTTCAGGAGAGCCACTCGAGCAACTGCTGTCGCTAAGAGATAAAGTAGAAAA
>ASHK01000370.1 GCA_000695745.1 Vibrio madracius
TTTTTGAGTAGATTACGAATTAGCTTGTGATAGTCACGCCCTAACGCGTATCGACTGATATAGCCGGAATGCTTATCTTCTAAGTTAGCGGCAAAGTGAGCATCTTCTGGGAGATAATCCATTCTAACGCTGATGATTCGACAGGTATTTGGGTGGAGTTTATCTGGATGAATTCTTAAATCTTGATGGGTTGCCATCCAAGCCATATCACCATGATATCCAGCAGCTAACCAATTTTTGAGAATGGCAGCTTGGTCCTGTAAATCAATATCGCTGATACCGACTTTTTGAAAACCGAGCTCTTGTCCCCATTGTTTAATATCACTGGCAAGCTTGTTTAAGTCCATCATGATTACTCAAATAGAAAAGGACGCGTATTCTATACTCAAAATCAGTACTAACCCAAGTATGAGTCCCAAAAAGTCCTTAATCTACTTTAGAACAAACTTTCATCGACTATTTTGTGCATGCGTAGTAGGGATAACGCTAAAATAATGGTAAATTTTCTGATTACTTACATAAGATCACTTGTCTGCGAAAAGCGACACAGTTTACTATTTCGACTCTCAAAGGCACCACTCAGAGAAAAACGTGATGAGCACTAAAAAATTTACCTTAGCTAATGAATCCGCAACGATTTTAATTGGAACTAAATTAGCCAACCTCTGTTCAAAACAGACAACGATTTATTTGCATGGTGATCTTGGAGCAGGAAAAACCACATTTAGTCGCGGCTTTATTCAAAGCCTAGGGCACCAAGGAAACGTAAAAAGCCCGACTTACACCTTGGTGGAGCCTTATCAGCTCGATGGTTGGAACGTATATCACTTCGACCTATACCGTTTGGCGGATCCAGAGGAATTGGAGTTCATGGGTATTCGTGATTACTTTTCTGATGATGCTATTTGTTTAGTAGAGTGGCCGGAAAAAGGTATTGGCGTTTTACCTGCAGCGGATATTGATATCGAGATGAAGTACGTAGGTGAGGCACGAGAAATTGCTTTTACCGCTAATAGCGATTACGGAAGAGAATTAGTAAATCAGTTGGAGTTAAATTGATCAGTCGTTTTCTTAGCAGTATGGCACGAGCCATGCTGCCTATCTTATTGATGTTCCCTACTTTTGCCTTAGCGAATGCGTTAGAGGGTCTTCGTGTTTGGCCGTCACCGGACGAAACGCGCGTTGTCATAGACCTTAAGTCTGAGGCTGACTACAGTTATTTCTCATTATCGGGCCCAAGCCGAATTGTCGTGGATCTTAAGAACACCACCTTAAAAACCAAGTTGCCAATGAACGTAACGGATAGCCCAGTGCTGAGCAAAATTCGTAAAAGCTCGCCACCGAGTAAGGGCACTTATCGTCTGGTTTTTGAGCTAAAGAAGTCATCGACACCTCAAATATTTAAACTAAGCCCAACACCTGGTGGGCAATATGGTCATCGCTTAGTTATCGATTACCTCACGGTAAAACCAGTAGTCAACCTAAAGCAACGGCACCAAGTAGTAAAACAGCAGTAAGTCGTGATGCATCTGAGTTAAGAGGTACCGCTGATATTATCGTCGCTATCGATGCGG
>ASHK01000371.1 GCA_000695745.1 Vibrio madracius
GTTAATAAAGTGGTGGCAATCCAACCTTTTTTACTGCTCCCTTTGACTACTCGCTCAAGCTCTAGCTCGTCCTGTTGCTCAGTGGTTTCCTGTTCAACCGGTACAAAGGTTTGTTCTGGTTCAAACAGTTTCTGACTGTTTAAATCCACTGAGGCCTCAATTTCACTAGTATCCTCAGCAAAGACTTTTCTTCCTTTGATATCACTCATCGAAGTTTATCTCCAACCAAATATTGCAGTGCTTTATCAATCCGAATATGCCCACAAGGCTCGTCAACCGCCGTCTCAAGAGGCTGAATGAAGTAAATTCAAACTTATTGTTTTGCCAGTAGTCAGCCTTAGGAAGGCGGGTTGGCACGTCGCCCGGATACAATGTCATGGTTTCATTGTCCAGAGTGGTGCCTCGTAGCGCGGCACTGCTCTCGCTCCCCTTGCCGACGAACCCTGCCTCAGTCGCTCTGATAGAAGCTACACTCATGCAGCTCATTTCGATATTTTCGACGCTGTATCTTGCCACGCTGGATGTACCATTTGCTGTAACAAACTCACCAGATTATTGTGCTGGTCTGGCGTAACGTGATCAGCTTTTTGTGGCAGCAAACAAAATCTTGTCTATTCGAGAAGAGAACAAGCGACGAAGTAAACTCGATTGTCCATAACGGAAACTCTTCATAATTTGCTGCAGTGCGTCTTTCATATCATGAACGCTTCTGAGCCAGCCATAAGCGGCTGTAGGCAATCCACCAGCACGATCTGACGATCAAATGTCGCAAAGTGATTCTTATAGAACTGCTTTACCACTTTTGTTTGATATTCTTCGTAGCGGCGTTTAAGCATCGCATAACCGCTCGTTTTAGCGACTTTTTCCGACGGAGGCTGACACGGGAAGAATTGTAATACTGGTGCGCCTTTTAACTCACCTGGTAGAACAAAACGTCCCGGTTGCACCCAGTGCAATCCGCGCTCTTTGCAGGCATACAGATATTGAGTAAAACTCTCTGAAATATCCGCAATCCGCTTTTCATTTTCTTCTCCAGCCGCGTCAAACTGCTCAAGTTTTGTCAACCAATCTTGGGCACATTCAAGGCGAATCCCCTTTAGGTTTTCAAACTGCAACTCGCACCACTGCTCGAAAGTAAGATCGAGTAGAGGCAAATCCAGTAACCATTCCCCCGGGTAATCAATCACATCAATATACAGGGTCGATGTTTTACTTATTAAACGCTTCGCTCCTTTCGCCGGCTTGTATTTCACTGCTAAGCGTATCTCGCTCACATCACGCGTTGGCTCAGGCCAACTCGGTGGCATCGCATGCAATTGACTCATCGCATCGTCATAAGCAAAGCGTGGAACCATTAAGTTAGACTGTGGGACGCGTTTGGCACCAATCAAACGTCCATCTCTAGCACAATCTAGTAACGGTAAGTTCTCATGTGTAGAGGTATGCAGCAATTGATTAACCAATGAGGTGATG
>ASHK01000372.1 GCA_000695745.1 Vibrio madracius
ACCCGTTGTCAATGACCACGACGATTGTATTGGCGTCATCAGCATCTCCGATATTCATCGTCGCGGTATCAAATAACGCAGCGGTGACAACCAAATGGTTCAAAAAACAATAAAAAGCCCAGCGTGATATTGCTGGGCTTCAAAAGGTGTTGCGACAGGCTAAGTGATTTAGTCCATTAGACCGACTTCTTTGTAGTATTTCACAGCCCCCGGATGAAGAGGCGCAGACAGACCATCTTTGATCATTTCTTCTTTTTTCAGATTGGCGAAAGCAGGATGAAGACGTTTAAAGTCATCAAAATTTTCAAAGACTGACTTAACGATGGCATACACCACATCATCTGGAACATCGGTAGAGGTAACGAATGTTGCCCCCACACCAAACGTCATCACATCGTCTGGGTTACCGTTATACATGCCTCCTGGGACGGTTGCTTTACGATAGAAGCTGTTGTCCTCAACCAACTTATCAACGACGGGCCCCGTGACCGATACAATGCGGCTATCACATGATGTTGTCGCTTCTTTAATCGCACCACTTGGATGGCCCACGGTGTAAACCATCGCGTCGATCTTATTGTCACACAAAGCTTTTGACTGCTCAGAAGCTTTAAGCTCCGACGTTAATTTAAATACATCGTTGTCCCAGTCATAACCTTGCATCAAGACTTCCATCGTCCCGCGTTGACCAGAACCTGGGTTACCTATATTAACCCGCTTACCTTTGAGGTCTTCGAAACTCTCGATGCCAGAATCGGCACGTGCGACCACAGTGAATGGTTCAGCATGAACGGAAAATACCGATCTTAGATCTTTATAAGGCCCTGCATCAGCAAATTTGCTAGTGCCATTGTACGCGTGATACTGCCAATCCGACTGTGCGATACCCAAATCCAGTTCACCAGCTCGAATGGTATTGATGTTGTAAATAGAACCTCCTGTGCTTTCTACCGAACAACGCACACCGAATTCAGCTCGATTCTTGTTCACTAGACGACAAATAGCACCACCGGTTGGATAATAAACCCCAGTTACGCCACCGGTACCGATAGTCACAAATCGATCTTCTGCCTGCGCGAGCGTCGCGCTTCCCATAGTGAGACACGCGGCAGTCACCGTTAACATGGTTCTAAGTTTGGTCATAATTGTTCCTTCCTGTCGTAGAGTTGAGAAACCAGTACACTCCGTCATTACTGGTAATTGGCAAGACTGTTTCTAAATTTTTGTACACTCATTAGCTCAATATTGAGTGTCGCTGACGTCTGACTGAGTTGGCTCACCAAAGCCGCATTGTTTTTAGCAATAGCGCCTTGATTGTCATAATGATTATTTTCAAATCCAACTCGAACGTCGGCCCCCATAAGCATAGCAGCGGTCAAACAATTGTGTTCAAATTGACCAAATGCACACACCGCCCAACGGTGACGCAGTTCAAATAATCGACAATTAAGGAATGGAATAAGGTCGTGAGGGGTGGCAACTTGCCCTGCTGTATATCGTCCTAGAACCAACAATAAGTGATGACCATAATCAGGCAGGACATGTTGATCCACGAGTCTGAAATAGCGATCCAGCTGCGCTGGACTGTAAATAATGTACTGAGAGATGATACCTTGCTGGGCCACCCAATGAAAAAAATCCGCCGATTCACTCAGACTTTCATCATTAGGAATGAGTTCACACAACGCAAATGACGCGGCTTCTGGTTTAACCGCTCGGATTAATTGTCTTTGATGTTCGGGTTGATATAGGCCTACCGCTTCTGTCGTCAACTGCACAATAATGCTATCTCCAACCGCATCTTTGAGCTGGTTATACAATGGCAAGTTGTCTTTAATCTCTAACGAGTGTTGCCCTTGTTCATTGCGCGCATGCAAATGCACCATTGCCGCGCCTGCGTCTCGACAAGCCATTACCTCTAGAATGCTCTCTTGACATGTCATTGGTAGAGCTGGGTGGTCTTGTTGCGTTTTTCTTGCGCCATTGGGAGCGACGATAATGGCCGCTTGATGCGGCGTGCTAAGGTTACTCATAGGTGCCCATTGTTGTTGAGCAACGACTAAGGTCTTTTTTAGTCTAACCACCAGTTCATCCATTTCTTTCTCGCTGATGATAAATGGAGGCGCCAGCAAAATGTGGTGACCATGGACACCATCGATGGTTCCTGCCATCGGGTAACACATTAAACCATTCGCCATCGCCAACGACTTAATCCATTTGTGCGCTTGAGTTTGGATAGCAAGTGGAGCTTTAGAACGCTTGTCGGAAACCAATTCAATACCAATAAACAATCCCCTACCTCGAATATCGCCAACCATATCCAGACTCTGCAACGCGTCGGACAGCTTTTGTTTTAGTCTGCGCCCTTTCGCTACCACCTGCGCAAGCAAGTCATCTTCTATAATGGTTTCTACTGTCGCCAGAGCCGCCGCGCACGCCATTGGATGGCCCATGAAAGTGTGACCATGTTGGAAAAAGCCAGTGCCATTAGCCATCTCTTGATAAATTTTTCCATGGACAAGCACGGCTCCAATCGGTTGATAACCAGCGCCTAAACCTTTCGCCATTGTCACCATATCAGGCGTAACTTGGTCTTGTTCAAAGGCGAAGAACGTTCCCGTTCGCCCCACCCCACACATCACTTCATCCAAAATCAACAATACATCGTATTGGTCACAAATCTCTCTTACTCGCTGCAAATAACCTTGAGTCGCAGGTACGGCTCCTGCGGTGGCCCCGACAACGGGCTCTGCAACAAATGCCATCACATTTTCCGCACCAAGTTCGAGTATTTTTGCTTCAAGTTCATTAGCAATGCGCTGACTGTATTGGCCTTCGGTTTCCGACACCAATTGATCGCGATAGGCGTAACACGGTGCAATATGATGAGCAGTGGAAAGTAAGGGCCTAAAGGCTCACGCCGCCACTCATTGCCGCCTACAGCAAGCGCGCCTAATGTATTTCCATGGTAACTTTGTCGACGTGCGATAAATTCCGTTTTGGACATCATGCCACGCTCAACATAATACTGACGCGCCATCTTAAGCGCGGCTTCCACCGCTTCTGAGCCACCGCTAACAAAATACACGTGCTGCAAAGAGTGTGGGGCTAACGACACGATTCGCTCTGCTAACTTTTCACTGCTTTCACTGGTGAAGAACCTGTATGAGCATAGGCAATCGTCTCTAATTGAGCTTGAATTGCTGCCTTAATTCGTGGATGGTTATGACCAAGGTTAGAGACTGCCGCCCCTCCACAGCCATCTAAATAATATCGACCTTCTGAATCTACCAAATACACTCCTTCACCAAAGCTCACTGTTGGCAAAGTCTCCGAACAATGTCGGTGAAATACGCTACCCACGCTCTCGTCCTCAAATAACCGCCCGTTGTTTATTGGTTAATTTTTGGCCTGACTGCGCATTTTTACAAATCAATAATCATCACACATCATCAGAGAAAGGCTTCGGAGTATCCACAAGCTTATGCCAAGCATTTCATCAAACCTGAGTGCGAGATTGTTCTCATAGTGCGCTAATTGTTTGTAACACATAAAAAACCTTGTCTATCCTTAAAAGCCTTATCACTGCATTTTTGGTACAAGGACTAGTACTTATGCATACAGACAATCAGGAAAAACCTGTGGTACTTGTCGTCGATGACATAGCCGATAATATTCATGCCATCGCAGGATCTTTGAATGAAAATTACAAAGTTAAAGCAGCAACAAGTGGTGCCAAAGCGATAAAAATCGCGCTCTCAAACCCTAAACCACATATGATATTACTGGATATCATGATGCCCGAAATGGATGGTTACGAAGTTTGTGAAATCCTAAAATCCAACCCACTGACTGCCGATATCCCTATCATTTTTGTGACCGCAAAAAGCGAAGTGGTCAACGAGCAGAGAGGCTTTGAATTGGGTGCTGTGGACTACATTACCAAACCCATTAGCCCGCCCATTGTATTAGCCCGAGTTAAGACACACATTGCCCTTTACGATCAAAACCTTGATCTTTCCATCAAGGTCCGTGAGAGGACGGCTCAGCTTGAACAAAGTCGTTTAGAAGTCATACAACGCTTAGGACGAGCAGCGGAATACAAAGATAACGAAACCGGTATGCACGTCGTGCGGATGAGCCACTATTCACGGATACTCGCGTCTGAACTCAACGTCAGTAAACGCTGGGTTGAGTTGGTATTTCAAGCAGCGCCAATGCACGATATCGGTAAGATTGGCATTCCAGATAACGTGTTAAGAAAACCCGGTAAACTCGATGCCGACGAGTGGGCCATCATGCAAAAGCACGTCGAAATCGGCGGTGACATTATTGGCGAAAGCGATTCGCTGCTGTTACAAATGGCACAAGAAATTG
>ASHK01000373.1 GCA_000695745.1 Vibrio madracius
GACGCATTTTCACTAGATCTTCTTCTGTCCAACCCACGCCCGCTAGTTCGGCATCGCGAGAGCGGTGGTAAATGGCTTGCTTGATACCGAGATCCACCCAAGCTTGCGCATCTTCCATGGTCCAGTTGCCATAAATTTCAATTTGAATTTCACCATTAAACTCGTCGGCCACTTTCTTACATGCACCTATAGTGGCAATATGAGCCGCAGCTGACACCGTGATCCAATCTGCACCGGCTTCAAATGCCATTTTAGATAGAATTGCTCCACCGTCAGTGGTCTTCATATCACAAACGAGTATGTGTTCTGGATGGTTCGTTCTTAACGTTTTTACTGCGTTCATCCCTTCTGCAAATGCGAGAATGGTGCCGACTTCTATCACATCCACATAGCTTTCTACATTGCTGGCTACTTCAATCGCGGCAGGTAAATTCGTTTGGTCTAGAGCGATTTGAATCATTGGTTTAGTCATCTTACTTATCCTTTAATTTTGTCACGTATTAAACGGGCAAGGCCGTCTTCATTGTTATTGGTTTGGCAGGTGATCTTGGCGCTTTGCTTTACTGTCTCATCGGCATTTTGCATCGCAATACCAAGCCCAGCGTACTCAAGCATAGAAATGTCGTTGTGGTTGTCTCCAGCGGCAATGACATGATGAGCCTCATAGCCAAGTCCTTTTACATAATCAGCCAGTCGTTTGCCTTTGCTGTTCCCTTGAGCAGCGAAATCAATACGATTAGACCAAGAGCGCTCACCATTAAAATGGCGTTTTATCCATGAGTGGTCCGAGAGACGCTGAACCGAACTTGGCGCGCCCTCTACCACAAATTTCCATACATAGTCTGTCTGCTGCGCTAGTTGGCTAAACGAATCTATCTTGCGTATTTGTGGCTGATGCTGCTGTGGAAATTGCATTGCCCAAGACTCTAACGCTTGCATGTAGGCAATGGGATTAGCTCGGCTGTACGTCATCTCATGGGTTACGTACATCACCATTTTCATTTGAAATTCAGTGGCTAGCTCAATGAATTTCAACGCATTGTCTTTATCGATAGCGTTATGCTCAACTACTTCATCCTTTTGGTAGTCATACACATAGGTTCCATTGCAGCATATGATGGGCGTCGTCAGCTCTAGCTCATCGTAAAATGGCTTTGCTGCGGTATGGTGACGGCCAGTGACAATGACGACATGGCACTGTTTTTTTGCCATTTGGATAGCCGATTTCACCTCCGGGTGAATCGTATGGTCATCCGTTAATACCGTGCCATCTAAGTCAAGAGCTAGTACTTTATACATGGACTTACCTCTGGCCGTAATAAGCATTGTCACCGTGCTTGCGCAGGTAGTGCTTGTCTGACAATTCTGGCTGAATCTTGATGCCGCTATTAAGAGAGCGCGTTGCTAGCGCCATCGCCGAGATTTCTTCAAGCACGACCGCGTTATGGACCGCATCGTGACCATCTTTGCCCCAAGAAAACGGCGCATGTCCAGCCACAATCACACTTGGAATCGACATGGGTTTAATGTTGCGTTGGTTAAATTCTTCCACGATAACTAGGCCCGTATTACGCTCGTATTCCCCAGCGATCTCTGCTTTGGTCAGCTTACGTGTACAGGGAATATCCCCATAGAAATAGTCCGCATGTGTGGTGCCCAATGATGGAATATCAATGCCCGCTTGAGCCAAATAGTGGCGCTGCGTGAGTGGGTATGAACGATACCACCTGCCTCCGGAAACGCTTTATACAGTTCGATATGCGTCGCGGTGTCACTGGATGGGTTGAGTGACCCTTCCACACGGTTACCATCTAGATCAATCACCACAATGTCATCCACTTTCATGTCATCGTATTCAACGCCCGATGGTTTAATGGCAATCACGCCACGTTCGCGGTCAATTTCAGAGACATTGCCCCAAGTGAACGTCACTAATCCATACTTAGGTAACGCGAGATTGGCGGCGAGAACTCGCTGTTTTAGTGCTTGATACATAACGCCTCCGTTAAGCCATCTCAGCGGCCAATGCTTCATCAATAACGCGGTAGATATCTTGTTTAGATTGGCAGCGACGCAATTTATCGAGATCAACGCCCGTTTCACTGTCCTCATCATCCAGTACTTGAGTCACTTCCATTAAGCCTTCCATATGCTCATCAGATGAACTACCCGCTAAAGTAATCAACACATCGACAGCTCATCTTCGCCTTCGAAATAGACTGGCGTGTCCAGAGTCACTAATGCGAACGCGGTTTTAATCACACCGTCTTCCGGTCTCGCGTGAGGCAGTGCAAGATTCGGAGCGATACAGATGTAAGGGCCTAATTTTTCTACACTACTAATGATGGCCTCATGGTAAGAGGGCTTGATAGCGCCAGAGGCAATAAGCATGTCGGTACCAATGGTAATCGCTTCACGCCAATCGCCCGCATGAGCGTGCAATTTGATAGAGTTGTTTTCGATTAGGGATTGCTTCAGAGCCATGATTTATCTCCTTCATCGGGCCAGCCATTACGCTGGCCCTTTTCGGTGTGTCGTTATTATTTTTGTGTTGCAAAGTTGGTGTTGATGATATCGAGCAGTTCATCGCCAAATGAATTCGGGTTAAGCATGTTTTGTACACCGAGTACAAACTTGCCATCACCTGGATCCATTTCTGCAGATAGGTGTTTAGATGAGACGATGATGTCGGTCGATGCAAGTTTCGATTTGTAGTCAGACACAGCACATGAATCCATCACGTGTGGTATGCCTTTCTTCTCTAGATACTTACCAATCTTCATCTTCATCATCATCGATGACCCTTGGCCGTTACCGCATACCGCAAGAATACTGACTGGACGTACACCGTCGCTAGCCTGAACCGCTTTAGCCACCGCTTCAATCACTTCAGGCTCTTCGGTCACAGTTACCGTACCTTGAGCATCTTCTTCGGCACGCAAAGCACGTGACGCATAGAACATGTACACACCAGATAGCGCAACAAGAACGAAGAAGAACAAGCTAGATGTCGACAGGCCTTGCATGATTGGTGGGAAGATTAATGCCCAGTCCGCCATACCCATCCAACCGCTAAACTCGGTACCTTGTTGGGTGAAGAGGTGGATAGCCCAAGCCGAACCGACCACTTCGATAATACCCATCACGAAACAGATCTTCATGACCGCTTTCCAACCACCGAAATGGTTAGCAAATACGCCTATCGTTGCGTTAGAGAAGAACATTGGAATGAATCCAGGAATGATCATGATTGGAGCATCAAACGCTAGCATCGCCAGTACCGCGACGAATTGACCGATCGCGCCCACATGA
>ASHK01000374.1 GCA_000695745.1 Vibrio madracius
AACCTAAAACAGCCAAGCCAAGAAACCCAATGTACAAAAGACTGAGAAAGTGCGTTGATGGCATTGGTTTTGGCATCTTGAGAGCCAAATAAAGGTGGAGGTGAAACAAAGTGTGCGATGGGTTCGGCCGCAGCCCAGAACACGCCACCACCTGCGAGTAGAGTGCACAAGACAATCGATAGCCATTTGAAATTCGTTACGTCAGGGGTATTGAGACCACCTAAGCGGACATCACCAGTCCGACCAAAACAGAGCGCGAGGCCAATAACGAAGTTGGCTAACAGTAAAATTTGCCAAAATGCGCCAAAATATCGAGTTGCCAGTTGAAAACCAGAATCGACCAGAGAAGAGAGAGTAACAGGATGGGTAAGGGCAAGCAGAACGAATAGAGTAAGAAAAGAGCCGCTAATCCAAAACACTGGGTTGTTCATTTCCAGTTTGGCAGCGAGCTGTCTCAGTCGTTCAGGTGGATGGATAGCATCGTACGCTGAGCTTGATGCTGCTGAAGTTGATTCAGCAGTATTAGAATTTAGCATTAAATAATCACTATTCACTATATGCTGCGGTTAAGCGAGCAATGTGGATTTGGACACTATATCTCACAGTAAAGTGTGAGTTGCGTCACGAAAGCCGGCCATCCTAACATATTGTTTGGTCGTGAACAGCGGTTTTTGCCGCAAAGATCATGCATAAGCTGGGAGGTGCTTAATGTGTATGAAGTTTTGGGATTGAGATAAATACAAAGGCCTATAAGATGCTGAGTCCGATAGCCTTGTTAACCAACAAATAGGATGTAGAAAATTGGAGGTTTATTGGTATGAAATGATCATATCAGTATTGCCGAGGACCGCTAGGTAAATCGGACACAAATATTGTAAGTATCGGTGTCCTGTTTTCTTAATTTTTCATTTTTAAGTCTATGAATAATAAAGGCTTGTTAACCATTTGTTGGTTTGTTGAGCACGATGGGGAATGTTGAAATAAAGTGCGTTATTTGGTTAACACATTCTCATTAAAATCCTTCTGAAAATACAAAACTTTTTGCAAATAGCGTCGTGCTTCGTCCTTTGGGTGTTGGGTGGTGAGAGCAGTATAAACTTGCTTTGGAGCCATTTGGTTTAGTTTAGTCATTGCTCGTTTTCTATCTTTATCAAAGGTAGCCAGCACTCCGCCTGTCCCCCCGTTATAGGCTGAAATCATACTGAAATGCAGTGACGTAGGGTGCTTTACATCACGTAAGTAACGGTTCTTAAGGATGTAAAAATAGGCAGCACCAGTATCAATATTATTTGCAGGATCAAAGAGGTACTCTTTGGTCGGGATACCTGGTTTATTTTTGACTAAGTTAAATACATCAGCCCCTGCCGTCTTAGGAATGACCTGCATTAACCCGTATGCACCAGCATGACTTACCGCGTAAGGGTTGAAACTGCTTTCTGTCTTGATAATTGAGTAGATCAGATCTTCAGACAAGCCATAACGTTTTGCTGCATTTTGGATCAGTTCCGCATATTGATATTCACGTTGCTGTAAGTGATCTTTCGTCATCGTGATTTCAACATAATAGGCTTTGCCATTCTTTATCGGCTTAGTGTGCAGTTGAGTGTTGATCAAGTGGTTGGCGTAACGGTTCGCTCGCCACTGCCATTCGATAGGCTTTCCATCATGATCGAGTACTTGGCCTAGCAAAAACGGCTTTCCTTTTAGAACGACTTCCTTATCAGAAAAGAGTTCTGCATGTTCTGGATCGGCGGGCATAAGCAAAGTTTGTACAATCGCTTTTTGTAGGTGCTCTTTAGGATTGCGCTGAGACAGAGTAGAAACGTAAATCTTGCCTCGGTCAAAGTCGATATGAGCTCTAGTACGATAGCCGTCCAAGTATTTCACATAACGGTGTTTACCCGCCTGAACAAATTCGTCTTCTCCCCACTTTTCTTTGGCTTGACCTGCCACGTAGTTTAAAAGTTGATTGATCACTTGCTGTTGATTGTGAGACGAAGTGGGCGTTTCTGGAGGATTTTTGTGATAAGCACAGCCAGATAAAAGTAGAGCCGAGATAAGAAAAGCTTTCTTCACCAAGTGTTACTCATAATGTGGATTAAACGAGTTTAAGTATCTGATAAGTTACCGGTTTTAAAAATCAACTTTCTCACTGAGTGAGTATTTGGCACAACAGGAGCGCACAATGGGGTAGGGGAAGGAAGAAGTGTACAAATCAGCCTGTGATAATCACAGGCTGCCTGTTTCGTTCGACGACAACTAATAGGGTTTGGGCATCGGCATTTGATGGCCAGAAATACGTTTAGCGGTAACGATAAGCCCTTGAGTATAGCTAAAACCGTAGCCGTAACCATAGCCGCCATAGCCATTGTCACCACGCCCTCCTGACTCTAGTATTGCTTTAAAGTCATAGTCACCGCTTGTAATGGGGGTAATTGAAATCACTTCATAACCATCGTGGTTGAGTGTTTCTACGGCTTTTTGTAGATCTTCGGTGAGGCGAACGCTATCAATGACAGACTTAGAGTAACCGGTTTTGACCCAAACCGATGTGTCACTATAGTCGACAGCTTCATGCTTGCCGACTTCACAAAAGTGAGCGGGCACATGAATAACTCGATTCATACAGATACCTTTTTATATTGTTATTCTGATCGTCCTAAAGTGAGTCAGTCTTGATGCTAACTTTTATTTAGGTTCGGCCATTTTACATAACTGTATCGGCAAGTCTTGCAATTTATGGTTTTTCATCAGTGGGTTGGAACACAGATAGTGAATGGGTAAAACTAGCGATTACCGTAGAGCAAAGAGTCGAATAGAGCGGTTAGCTGGATTATAGTGAGGGGAGCTGCGTAATAACAAGCGGGTACGTTGCTAAAGCACCGCTTAGTACA
>ASHK01000375.1 GCA_000695745.1 Vibrio madracius
GGTAGACAGGACTAGTCAGCAATGTTGCTATTAAATCAGACTGGGAATGGCTGCCGGTTTTGATGAATATCGATTTAATATGGTCTTTAATCGTGTGGGTGGAGCGCTCTAAAAGAGCGGCAATTTCATTACGGGTATAGCCACTGGCGATGAGTTCACACACCTCAGTTTCCGCATCAGTCAGGCCGAAAATCGCTTTGAGAAACTCTGGATTGACATGTATGGGATGCTGTTGGTCGTAGAGGTAGACGATGGCGCCTATTTCATAGTCTTTGAGCATCGAATGATCTTGGTGGGTTATAGGGTGTTCGATACCGATAGGAACCAAAAGAATAGTGATCGGTGAAAGTTTGTTGGAAAGATGAGTAACTTTGCAAGCGAGGTTGTTGTTTTCGCCGCGCTTTAACACGGTAAAGAGGTTGGCATTATATTCACATTTCACAGAGATATCTTTGATGGAAAAACGTTGCTGGCTCACCTCTAAGTCATCATGAGCTCGCCCAGTTCGATCGCTTTTTGGTTTACACAGAGCAGTGCTCCTTTGCTGTCATACAATAAGGCACCATGGGGGAGTTGAGCTATTAAGTGATGTAAGTTAGCGGTTTCATTACGAATTTCTTTAAATTGCTGGTAAAGGCTAAACGCGCGTTGAATGTGGGGAATGAGCTCATTTAAGATCAGCACATCGCTGCGTGAGAATGCCTGTGCGCTTATATCGCGATGCATGCTAAGCATGGCGATCTGGTTCTCTAATCTGCCAATCACAGCTGAGGTAACGTCGAGCATCTGATTGTCGTCAAACCATTGGTCGACCAATTTTTGACGAGGTGTTAGATATTGGGAATCACGTCGGCCTATATCACCCAAGAGTGTGTAAAATCGGCTAGGGGGAGCGTTATCGATATAGTCGTGAATGTAGTTACCTTCTTCAAGGTTATTTTCAACAAACTCAATAAGAACATCAGTCTTTGGACCTGCAATCCAAGCCGCTTCTACGGCATTACTGGTTGTGTTGTGAATATGAAGAGCGACATCCGCTAAATTGAACTCCGATACGAGTAGCTCCAAAAATGGCTGAAACCCATGAGGATGCGTTGATGCTTGGTAGAGTAACTCGATTAACTCACTGAAACGCAGCAGTGAGGCTTTTTCAATAGTGTCCATAGTAGTACTTAGTCATCCTTAGTGACACCAGCGAAGACATCGAGTCCAATTCAACACATCAAGAACCACTTTTGCTGGTAACAAAATTAATAGTGGGGAAATCACGTACTACTATATTAAATATTCAACTTGATGAAATGCCGATCTTTTGACCATATTCACATCTGTTAGTGTGACAGCTGTTTCATAATTGAGATTTTTGTGAATTAACTCTGATAATGGCATGAGTCATTGAATCAGGCCTTGAGGGGTATGGTTTTGCTACACGTTGTCTTTTCACATGTTTTTCTTCTCCCCCCTGTTCAGAGGAGATAAAATGGTCTCCGCTATTTGTTATTCTAGTTATCAGAAGCGATAAAAGAGGTGATGAATGAAGGCGGAACAGCAATTTCGTTTTGCGAATTTTATAGCGAGTGATTTGCAAACGTTGAACTATAACGTTTTTATTAACGCGGATTTAGTTGAAGGTGCGCCATTTTTTTCTGGGGTTACGCCACAGGGGAGGCCATTTGTTTTTGATGTATTTGTTGCCGAATTTGATGATGAATATGAACGCTTGGTAGAGAAAATAATACGAATAAAAAGCGATTACCCAAGTTCAGATGTTGCGATAGGACTACTGACGCCATGTATTCGAGGGCAAGTTATCAAGAAACTGCTGGAACCGTTGTTGAGTCATGGCATTCGTTTGTGTTACTTAAAGGTGTTTACTAGGTATTGATAGTATAAGGTAGGTAACTAACTGGTTGAGTTATCTGGTCCAGTCCTATACAATCCTTGCTCCTGGACTGTTGGTCCAGTCAGGAAGCGCCCTTAGCTCAGCTGGATAGAGCACGTCCCTTCTAAGGATGTGGTCGTAGGTTCGAATCCTACAGGGCGTGCCATTATTTAAGACCCCTGATAGCTCTTTGAGTTGTCAGGGGTTTTGCGTTTTATGGACGTATGTCTGCTACACTATCTGCAATTTCACCTTCAAGAGAGTTCACCATGTCCTTTTCTAAACTAGGGTTAAGCCAACCATTACTAGATGCTATCAAAGAGGTTGGTTATCAAAAACCAACAACGATCCAGACTAAGGCGATTCCTATTGTTTTGAAAGGCAGCAATCTTATCGCTGCGGCGCAAACCGGAACGGGTAAAACAGCCAGTTTTGTGTTGCCTATTTTAGAGAGACTGAGTACTGGCAATACCGAGCGCAAAAAGCGTGCGCGAGCGATCATTTTAACGCCGACGCGTGAGTTGGCACTGCAGGTGAACCAGAGTATTGAGGCCTATGCGCAGTTTACGTCTATAAAATCGATGGCGATGTTTGGTGGAGTAGATTACGCGCCGCAAAAGCAAGCCTTGATTGATGGGGTGGATATTGTTGTGGCGACTCCAGGCCGTTTGATAGATCTTTACGGCCAGCGTGCGATTCACTTTGATGAAGTGGAAACCTTGGTGTTGGATGAAGCTGATAAAATGTTGGACATGGGCTTTATTGAAGCGATCAACAAGATTATTGCTCGTGTACCAGAGGATGCTCAAAGCTTATTGTTCTCAGCGACATTGTCTAACCCTGTCCGCGATCTTGCTAAATCTGCGATAGACAACCCAGAAGAAATTGCTATCACTAAGCACAGTGCTTCTAAGAGCAATATTAAGCAGTGGATAGTCACTGTCGATAAAGACATGAAGTCCTCGCTTTTAAGTCATCTATTGCAGCAGAATCAATGGAAACAAGCGCTTATTTTTATTGAAACTAAGCATGGCGCTGCTAAGCTTGTCAGCCAATTAGAAAAGCGTGGCATTGCTGCTGAAGCGTTCCATAGTGGTCGTAACCAAAAAGTTCGTCAGCAACTTATCGAGTCATTCAAAGCCGGTGAGATTCAATATTTAGTGGCAACGGGTGTAGCAGCTCGTGGTATTGATATTGAAAACTTACCAGTAGTGATTAACTACGACTTACCTTATCCTGCCGACGAATATGTCCACCGAATCGGGCGGACAGGCCGCGCCGATGCGGCGGGGAGAAGCGGTGTCGCTGGTATCAAAAGACAACTTCAAAAACCTGTGTATGATAGAAAGCCGCCTAGGTCACTTGCTTGAGCGAATTGAAATCGAGGTTTTGTCCCAAGAAAACCAGTCCCGATCTCTATCCTCAATTATGTACCCAAGCATAGGCGTGAAGAAGAACGCTAACTCCGCTTAGAAAGACAAAAAAATAGACACCGACTGAGGTGTCTCAGACTGCTGACAAAGGTCTAGCTTTCGAGCTAGACCTTTGATCTAATAGGGGTATMGAAATATGGATGCTCCGATATGCTTCAAGAACCTTCTCCACA
>ASHK01000376.1 GCA_000695745.1 Vibrio madracius
GGCGCATCTTGTTTATATCGGAAACTTACATTGATGAACTCTAACCGCTCGAAGTCTCGCAGTTGATTCTCGACTTCATGGCTAGGTAACAAGACGCGGCCCTGCTCTTCTGTAGGTTCGACAAACAATTCTTCGATATGATCGAACGCGGCAAACGAACTTTGAATCGACGCTATTTGTGAGGTGAAGTCGCGAATCGGGACAAACACTTTTTCGAGTGTATTAATAAAGGCAATTAACACCCCTAGAGTCAGGGTGCCGGACAACACTTGCTCCGAGCCATACCAGATCATCAAACCAATGGTGATCGATGTGACCCCAGAGATAAAAGAGAACAAGATAGCGTCATATTTATTGATTTTCTTTTGAGCCACGACAAATTCATCAATATGACGATTGTAGTGAGCCTCTACCTTCTCTTCGGCACGATACATTTGGACGGTATTGATGCCAAATAATAACTCTTGCAGATAACCGATACTCCTTGCTAACGAAGCGCGAGTTATCTTGTGCAACGCCCTCAAACGATTACGCACATAAACCGTTAGATACATTACTGGCGGCATGACCACTAAAACGATCAACGTTAGCTTCCAATCGATAAACAGCATCATCACTAACAGAGCGATGGTATTGATTGAATCTTTAACCAGCCCGACGACCGATTGCACAAAGGTTTCACCAATCGTTTCTAAATCGCTCGTTAATCGTGACAGTGTCACACCAGCAGGGGTATTATCGAAATAACTACGGGGCAATTTAAGTACACGTTCAAACAGCACTGCGCGCATATCAGTAATGGTAAACTGACCTGTTTTACGTAAGTTGTAGGAATAAGTAGTGTCCACGACATAACCCGCAATGAGCACTAAAACCAGATAGCCAACGTATTGCATTAACCCCGCGAAGTCTTTCTGCCCCAACTGCACGTCAATAACTTGAATAATTAGCCAAGGGAACAGCAAACTGGTTGCCACCGACAAAGGAAGCATCGCAATCCCAATCAGAGCGGTTTTCTGATATTTCTTAGCGAACCTAAAGAAGTGCTTGAGATACCTGACATCAACCTCTTTTAACATACGTTTGCCTCCGCTTCATTTTGCTGGAGCTGCCACGTTTCCAAATAATACGGACACGTTTTCAGTAACGTTTTATGGTCACCTTTCGCCAGGATTTTGCCTTCGTTCAATACGATAATTTCATCCATATATTCTAGAGCGTTAACACGATGCGACACCACGAGTACAGACTGGTTCTGAAGTCGTTCGAACAAGCCGTTCAATATATTTCGCTCCGTCTCATAATCGACTGCAGAAAGCACGTTATCCATAATGACAAGATCGGCGGGCTCTAAAAGCGCTCGTGCAATGCTCAATCTCTGTTTCTGTCCGCCAGAAAGCATAATGCCTTTCTCACCAACTAAAGTTTGGTCACCGTTTTCAAACCGAGCCACGTCGCTCGCCAATTGACTTAGCGTCAGTACTTCATCAACTTGCTCTTTTGTCGCGTGACTT
>ASHK01000377.1 GCA_000695745.1 Vibrio madracius
GCGACGTTTATTGGTAGCCCAGAGATGAATATTATTCCTGCCAGCATGTCGAGTTCACGGGGACTGCATATTAACGATCAAGTGGTGGAGCTTGACCGCAGTTTGCATAACTCGCACGAAGGCATTGAATATGGCGTGCGCCCAAGCGATCTGTACCTTAATCGACAAGCCATTGAGTCTGACCACGTTTCCAGCGTTAAAGTGCGCTTGATTCATGCTGAACTTCTTGGGTCTATGTACCACTTACACTGTCAATTAGGCGACAACAAAATCCTTGCAGAAATCGACTCTTCGGATTCTCTCACTCGACTTGAAGGTGAAGACATTCGAGCTGTTTTTTGATGTGAGACGAACGCATGTCTTTAACGCTGAAGGCAAAGTTTTGCATGCTGCCTAATCGAGAATAGTTACAGGAAGTTTTATATGTCCGCTAGCATTATTTCCACCAGTAAACCGACTGAAAAAACGACGACCTGGCATCAATGGCGAGCCAAAAGCCATAAATGGGTACCCTACCTATTTATCAGCCCGTTTTTCATTATATTCTTGGTGTTTGGTATATTCCCGATGCTGTTTTCCCTTTACCTCTCTTTCCATTATTGGGAACCCGCTGCGGGACTCAGTGCCATGGAATGGGTAGGATGGGAGAACTATCAATTTGCCCTCACTGATGACTGGTTTCACAAGTCACTCTACAACACATTTTGGATGGCCTTAGCATCAGGTGTCCCTCAGCACCTGGTCGCTATACCACTGGCTTTCTTCATCCATACCAGTTTTAAACGCGCCAGAAATGGGGTCATCGGCGTTTACTTTTTACCTTACATCACCTCAACTGTCGCAGTCGCGATGATCTTTACGACGCTATTCTCACGAGATTACGGCTTGGTGAATATGGTGCTTACCTCTATTGGCACTATTTCTATCGGCGGCATCGAGCCTTTGCTTGGATTTTCCCAACGCAAAATATCGATTGGAACCAACCTGAATATACCAAAGGCATGATTTCATTCGTTGTGTTTTGGCGCTATGTCGGTTGGAATACCATTCTTTACCTGTCAGCAATGCAAACTATTCCAAAAGATTTGTATGAAGCTGCCACTATCGATGGCGCAAGCAGAATAAAACAGTTCTTCTACATTACACTGCCCATGCTCAAACCAATGATGTTCTTTGCCATTACACTGTCTATCATTGGCAGTCTGCAGATCTTCGAAGAACCGTTTATCATCACCAATGGTACAGGCGGTATAGATCAAGCAGGAAAATCTGCCGCTATGCACATGTACATTACCGCGTTCCAAGAAGGGGATTTTGGTACGGCATCAGCAATTTCTTGGATTCTATTTATGATCATTGCCGCTTTATCTTGGGGCAATAACAAACTGTTCTCAGATAAAAACCAAGGAGAGAGCGATGAAAACTAATTTCTCCGCTGGGCAAATTACGGCGTATGGTTTTGTCGCCTTCGGTGCAATCGTTATGCTGGCGCCCTTTTACTTCATGTTTGTATTCGCAACTCACGATAACACGGCCATTATGTCTGTTCCGCCACCAATGTGGTTTGGCAATGAACTAAGCAATAATTTGGCAGCCCTTATCGAATACTTACCTTACTTTTGGAAAACTTAGGTTGGAGTTTTTACGTCGCTGCAATTACCACTGCGTTAAATTTATTGTTTTGCTCGTTAGCCGGTTACGCATTCGCCATGTTTGAGTTTCGGTATAAAAAGGTGTTGTTCGTATTTATTATGGGTACTCTCATGCTGCCTGCGTTTTAAGCATGATTCCAACCGCTTTAATCATGTCGATTCTTGGTTGGATGAATACTCCCAAAGCACTCTATGTCCCTATGGCGTGCGGTGCGATGGGCATCTTTTTTGATGAGACAATATATTGGCAGTGCCATTCCTAGAGAGCTCATTGAAGCGGCAAGAATGGATGGATGCAGTGAATTCGGCATCTACTGGCGTATCGTCGTACCATTGATCAAACCTGCGTTGGGCACGCTGGGTCTTGTCGTCTTCATTGGTCAATGGAACAACTTCATGGGTCCATTAGTGGTAATGAACGACATGGAGATGTACTACCGTACCTCTCGCGCTGCGAGCGCTACAAGGAAGCACCGGATTAGTGCCTTATGGCGCAATCTTCAGTGGTGTCACCATTGCTGTACTGCCTCTTATGGTGATGTTCGTGATTAGCTCTCGTAAGCTTATTGACGGTTTGACCGCTGGTGCGGTAAAGGGTTAAGTCAGCCTTTCGGGTGCTACTGGGTTAGCACCCACTGTTGGCGCCCATTTGCTCAATTCACCACCAACCAAATTTCATATGGTTGTATAGCAATCTCTTTCAATCTATAGTATTTGCTTATAAATACAGAATAATTGACCCAAGGATGAGGAGTGGTAGCATGAAGAAGTATCAAGCATTATTGGCAATGGGCGCGCTCATTTTGATCGCTGGTTGCGCCCCATCAAATGAATATCGCAATAACCAAGAAATTGGCAACAAAATGGAGCAAGATGCTCAGCGTGAGAAAGAGATTTGCACGGCCTTAGGCGATATCAACTGCGCTCAACAGTAATAAACGATCCCTTGTTGCAGTGAGTAATCAAGGGATTTTTCCTCAAGCAAGAACGGTTAAAACCTTACTACTTCGCGCAGAACGGCACTAACTCTTACCAAGCAATTTATTTCTGAACTGTTCCATCGTTCCTTGTATCACCACCCTACTCTGAGCATTAAACATAGTCGCAACATTAGAGCCGATGGTCTGCTCCCAATCTTTAGGATTGTCTGCAATACCTTGCCAATATTTGACTTCCGCTTTCGCAACCGCCAAATGATCGGGCCACGTACTCGGCGCAGATAACATCCTCTGTACGTTACGACTGCAAAACACACTGCCGATCTCTGCTTCGCCAAATGTTCTCATCCCGATATAAATCATCTTGATACAACCATTGACCCCAAATCCCACTTGACCATATCGGTAATGATTTGTAGCAAGAATTGAATCCACCCGAGTACTGCCGTTTGGGTTATATGGGCCTTGCATGGAGATTGCTGTCTCATAGTTTTCAATGATCTTAGGCGCAACATAAATACCAAACCCGGTCGCACCTAGTCCTAGAACGTTTCTTAAAACCATCGATTTCTCTCCCACGAATAACCTGTGTCCCATTAATTATAGGCCACCTGTCTATTGTTATGAGTTGAGGGTGTGATGAGTTGTGGGCTGGTTCTGTTTGCAAACTGTGCCGTCTTGGTGCCTTCTATCGTCACCACCAAGACGTAATTGTTTTATCTTTTAGCGAGTTTTCAGCTTTCTAGGGATCAATTCAACACCATGCTTATAGCGTTTTGCAGAGGCATTTAATGCCAGCTCCAAGGCACTATCGCAAATCAGCTCAAACTGCTGAGGCAACGAATTCACTTTTGTTGGTAGAAAATCTAGTAACCGATTATCACCGAATGTGGCAAGTTTAATCTTACCCATTAACGCGGGTTGCTCGATAAGTACATCCAAGACCCCTTCAAGCAAGGTATAGGACGTCGTAACAATCGCGTCAGGAATAGAGTTCGACTTGACCAGTCACTAAACACCCGCTTACCTTCATCATTGTTAAAATGCTCACCATAGGTGACGAAGCTCTTAATACCCGCATCTTTCGCCGCAGACTCAAAACCTAAGTGTCGTTCGCGAGAAATGTTCAAATCAGGCAACGCGCCGATAAGCCCAACAGATTGAGTACTGGTGTCGATAACCGAGTTGGTCAGCTCAAACGCAGCGCCAAAATCTTCACTAATCACACAACTAAAGTGTTCATCGTCTAACGAACGGTCAATCGCTATTACTGGAGTACCACGATTTTGGATGGTGAGATAAAAGTCACTGGCCTCGGTAATCGCACTGGCCACGAACAATGCATCAATTCGACGTGAGACTAAGGCATCTGCCACCAACTTTTCCGTTTCGGGGTCGTCGTCCGAGCAGCCAATAAGAATTTGGAACCCTGCTTTGCGAGAGTTTTGTTCAAGCAGTTTTGCAATGCGTGCGTAACTGGTGTTTTCTAGATCAGGAATGATTAAGCCAAATGATCGACTATGGCCAGCACGTAGTGATGACGCAGCGTGATCGGGACGGTAATTATGCTGTTCGACAACCGCCATTACCTTTTTTTGGGTTTTTTCAGAAATTCGATATTTCTGCGCTTTACCGTTGATTACATAGCTTGCTGTGGTCTTTGACACCCCTGCTAACTTCGCTATTTCATCTAAAGTCATACTCGATCCTTTTTGTGCTTTAGATCATATAAATGAATTCAAACCTAACTGACAAGTTGAATTATAAGCTGAATCGGTTCAGTATAAAAGCTGAAAGGATTCAGCAAAGTTCACAGTTTTGAAAACTGGCCTATATTTACAGCGACACGAACAACACAACGTGTCTGTCTACATAGGGACTAGCGACAGCAAAGTCGGAGGATTACAAACACGCTTTGCTGAATTTTTTAAAATTTTGCTGAATCGATTCAGTTAGCGTAAAGCAAAACCAAAAATCGATTCAAGAACAGAACAACGTGGGTAAGCGAACATGCTTGAACTAAACAATAGCAACATCAAACTCAATCAATCGTCGGACGACAAACTAAGCGCAATCAAAGTGATCGCAGCTGATCTCACAGAGAAGGGATTAGTTCAGGAAGGTTATGTCGACGGAATGCTCAATCGCGAAGGTCAAAACTCGACATTCCTAGGCAACGGCATTGCCATTCCACACGGCACGACAGACACACGCGACCTAGTTCAGCAAACTGGCGTTGCGGTTCATCACTTCCCTAACGGTGTGGATTGGGGCGATGGCAACACCGCGTACGTCGCAATTGGTATTGCCGCAAAATCAGATGAGCACTTAGGTATCCTAAAACAGCTCACCAAAGTACTGTCCGCTGATGGCGTTGAACAAAAGCTTAAACAGGCAAAGTCAGCAAACGAAATCATCGCACTACTAAATGGTGACGTTCAGCTTGAAGCCGATTTTGACGCTTCACTTATCCAGCTGAACTTCCCTGCAAGCGACATGATTCAAATGGCGGCAGTTGCGGGCGGTCTGCTAAAAAATACTGGCGGCGCTGGAACGGAATTTGTTGCCGACCTCGTCACTAAGTCCCCTACTCATCTAGGCAAAGGTTTATGGCTGGTAAGTAGCGACAAAGCGGTGACTCGTACTGGCATGGCATTCGTTTCTACTATTAATCAATGTGAATTAGAGGGTACTCCGGTACACGCTCTTATCGCATTTGCAGCTTGCAATAATGCTCACCAATCCATGCTCGACAAGATCACTGACGTGGTATTTAAACAAGAGCAAGAGAAGTTGTTGTCGCTATCGGCTGAACAAGTACTG
>ASHK01000378.1 GCA_000695745.1 Vibrio madracius
CGCAATGGCCGTCACTGTATGTGCATTGTGGCTCGCAAACTGCGGGAAAATATTGCCACGCACGTTTTCACTCAATAGGAATCGAGCACACGCTAGGTATGCAACATCAGTGGCTTCTTTACGAGTATAGACAGGGTATGCATCGTAACCCGCTTGCTGAGACCATTTGATTTCGCTGTCCCAATACGCACCTTTCACTAAGCGGAGTGGAATCAGGTCGCCTTGCTGCTTCGCTAAACCGTTAACCCAAACCAAAACAGGAAGTGCACGCTTAGAATAAGCCTGGATCACCAGACCAAACTTGCCCCACCCTTTAGCCACGTCGCTACGATACACTTTCTCAAATAATTTAAGTGATAGCTCAAGACGGTCAGCTTCTTCCGCATCAATGGTAATCGCCACATCCAGCTCTCGCGCTCGAGTAAGAAGCTGAGTTAACGTATCGCAAAGCTCAGTCAGCACGCGCTCTTCGTTAGCGACTTCGTAACGAGGGTGAAGTGCCGACAGCTTGATTGAAACTGATGGTGCTGGACTAGTATCTAAGCCGTATTTATCACTACCTACCGCTTCGATCGCCATCAGGTAGTCTTTGAAATACTTGTCAGCATCAGATTTAGTGAGCGCTGCTTCACCTAACATGTCGTAAGAGTAGGTAAAACCGCGATCACGCATCTTTTTGCCATTCTTCTGAGCTTCACCAATGCTGCGGCCCAAAACAAACTGATGACCCATGATCTTCATGGCCTGATACATGGCTTTACGAATCACAGGCTCTGAGAATTTGTTGACTAAACGGTTCACCGCTTTTGCTGGGCTTTGTGATTCAGACTCAGCAAGCCCGACAACTTTGCCCGTTAGCATAAGACCCCATGTTGACGCATTAACAAACACAGAGTCAGAATTTTTCAGGTGAGATTTCCAATCCGCGACACTCAGTTTGTCGCGAATAAGCGCATCCGCCGTTGCAGAATCAGGAATGCGCATTAACGCTTCTGCTAAACACATTAACAAAATGCCTTCTTGAGTATCTAAACTGTACTCAAGCAGCAAAGCATCAATCATTTGAATGGCATTTTTATCGGCACGGATGGCTTCGATAAGCTCGGTGGTTTTCAGTGGGATTTGCTGGACTTCATCACCTTGCGGTGTCGCCAGAGGTAAAAGCTGTTTCAACCATTGAGACTCATCCACCATGTAAAGTGGAGAGATCAGTGACCAGAGCTGTTCAAGCGGCTGCTCGACAAACTCCGTTTTTAGCACATCTGTTGCTGTAAACATGTGTGTTCCTCAATCTCTACTCAGCCGCAAAAGACGACTGGACTACTACAATGGCAGGCAGTGTATTTTGAGTGTTAAGGAATTACTTGTCAAAAACTCCGAGTTTTTTGCTATTTCCTACGCTTATTAACAAAATTAATACAAGGTCACATCCAGCTTGGTAAAATGAGTCGTTACAATCCGCAATCAAATTAACATATTGTTTCGTTCTCACTAAATATTCCCCCTAAGTTTTAAGACACAAAAAAGGGATACACAGAGGCATCCCTAGATAATCACCAACGAGAAACGGAGGTTATGACAAATCCTCACCATTGGATTCAATCACTTTTTTGTACCAGAAGAACGACTTCTTACGAGAGCGGTTCAACGTACCATGACCTTCGTTGTCACGGTCAACGTAGATAAAGCCATAGCGTTTACTCATTTCTCCAGTGGATGCCGCGACCAAGTCAATGCACCCCCAAGGCGTATACCCCATCAAAGGCACACCATCTTCAATGGCCTCTCCCATCGCTTTGATATGAGCGCGCAGATAGTCGATGCGATAGTCATCGTTAATCTCGCCATTCGCTTCCACCACATCTTTGGCTCCAAGACCATTTTCTACTAAAAACAACGGCTTCTGGTAGCGGTCATAAAGGGTATTCATGGCGATACGCAGGCCGAGAGGGTCAATAACCCAGCCCCAATCGCTGGCTTCAAGATGTGGATTGCGAACCGACTTCACGACATTGGCTTCACTGGTGTTACCTTTATTCATATCAGCGGACGCGCAACGAGAGGCGTAGTAACTAAAAGAAATAAAGTCCACAGTATGCTTTAGAATCTCCAAGTCGCCGTCATGAACCTCAAGTTCTACACCTTTATCGTGGAACGTCCTTTGAGCATAAGATGGGTAATAGCCTCTGGCTTGGACATCAATAAAGAATAGATTCTCTCGATCTTTATCAAGCGCCATTTTGACATCTTCAGGTTTGCAAGAGTACGGATAGAAGTTGCCTCCCGCTAACATGCAGCCTACTTGGTTGTCAGGGTTAATCTCATGGGCGATTTTGGTCACTAGAGCACTTGCCACAAGCTCATGGTGCGCCGCTTGATATTTCACCTGCTCTTTGTTCTCACCTTCTTTAAATAGCAGGCCAGCACCAGAGAATGGGCTTGCTAGCAAGATGTTGATTTCATTGAATGTGAGCCAATACTTAACCAAACCATCAAATGCTTCAAAACAAGTGCGAGCATAGCGCTCAAAAAAACCAATCATTTCACGACTGCGCCACGAACCATAGGTGTTCACCAAGTGCATTGGCACGTCGAAATGGCATAAGGTAACAAGAGGTTCAATACCATGCTTCTGACATTCACGGAACAGATCTTGGTAGTAAGCAATCCCTTCTTGATTAGGTTCTAGCTCATCGCCTTTAGGGAAGATTCTTGCCCACGCAATGGAAGTTCGGAACACTTTGAAGCCCATTTCTGCTAATAGCGCGACGTCTTCTTTATAGCGGTGATAAAAATCGATAGCTCCATGACTGGGATAAAACTCCGATTCATCGAGCGCTACTTGCTCGCGTAAACCCAGCTTAATTGGCATACGATTGTCACCGTACGGAATCATATCGACCGTCGTTAGGCCTTTACCGCCCTCTAAGTGCCCACCCTCAGCTTGGTTAGCAGCGATAGCTCCGCCCCATAAAAAGTTCTCTGGAAATACCGACATTGTTACCCCTCAAATCGTACATCGTGAACCGATGAGCTAGCATGTTATCAACACTATGCCAGCCTCATTTCGGCTGTAATTAAGTTTTTTAACTGGATGTGCTCTTGTTCACAACATTAAAAGTTACCGGTATCATGTTACCAGTAACATCGATAATATGAAGTCCAGTTTGTGAATTAATTGAATTGTGCGGATTGGATCAAATTTTGATTCGTGAGGAGGGAACTTGGGGAAGTGCATTATTGTGATGGGAGTTTCTGGCTCAGGTAAGAGCACAGTAGGCAAAGGGATTGCCGATGTATTAGGCGCAAAGTTTATCGATGGCGATGACCTTCACCCGAGAAGCAATATCGACAAGATGGCGGCGGGTATACCGCTAAGCGATGATGACCGAGCTCCATGGCTACAGCGCATCAATGATGCTGCATACAGTTTGGGTCGCAAAAATGAACATGGCGTGATTGTCTGTTCCGCGCTGAAAAAGCGTTATCGTGACACATTACGCCTTGGTAACAATAATCTGATATTCGTGTTCTTAGATGGTGAGTTTGAGCTTATTCGACAACGAGTTGACCAGCGCGGCGGTCATTTTATGAAAGGCTCCCTCCTGCGAAGTCAGTTTGAAGCGCTAGAACGCCCTGATTGTGAACTGGATGTCGTGACCATACCTATCGACATGCCACTAGAACGTGTGATTCACACCGCCGTTCGTGATATCCGCAGCCAATTATCTAATGCCACGCTTGAGGTTGTATCATGACTCACACAGCCTTACTGGCCGTTACGCAGCGTATCGAGCAGCGCAGTGCCAAATTAAGACAACAATATTTAGCGAATATTGCGAAGCAAAAACAAGCAGGCAAAGGGCGCTCGCAACTCTCGTGCGGCAACCTTGCACACGCCGTAGCTGCGGCGTGTGATGCGGACAAACAGTCCTTACTCAACAACACCAGCGCCAACTTGGCTATCATCTCGTCATACAACGACATGTTAAGCGCTCATAAGCCCTATGAGAGTTATCCGGAACTCATCCAGCAAGCGTTAAGTCCGTTAGGCCATACCTCGCAAGTCGCGGGCTGTGTTCCCGCTATGTGCGACGGAGTCACACAAGGCAGCCGGGTATGGATATGTCGATGTTTTCACGCGATCTTATCGCCCAAAGCACCGCCTTCTCACTCAGTCACAATATGTTTGATGGTAACTTGCTGCTTGGTATTTGCGACAAGATAGCGCCCGGTCAATTAATGGGCGCGCTGGCGTATGGTCATCTTCCCACTGCGTTTATTCCCGCAGG
>ASHK01000379.1 GCA_000695745.1 Vibrio madracius
TAGGTTCGAACCATCAGCTACCGCTAATGGTAGATTTTTACCAATTAGTTTGATTGCTTCTAGGGATAGCGCGTCAGTAATGGGTGTACTTAGCGTTGAAGTATACGACTCCACAGAGTGGGATAAGGCGTCCATTCCGGTTGCTGCTGTAACATAACTCGGTACGCTGAGCGATAGCTCGGGGTCGATAAGAGCAATATCGCCACCGCAGTTTTTACCCCACATACAGACCTTTTGTTTGGTGGCGGCGTTGGTAATCACGGCCCCTTCAGTTACTTCGCTAGCCGTGCCAAAGGTAGTTGGGATCAACACAAGAAATCGACCTCGATTCTCTACCAAGTTGGCATCTGCGGTATAGTCTAGTACCGACCCTGGATTTTCTAGCAAAACATTGACGCACTTTGCGACATCCATACTGCTGCCGCCGCCAATGGCAACGACTGTATCAACATCATTCTCTCGTGCAAACATTGCTACAGAATCAACCAGAGCAATGGTGGGATCAGGTTGCACGTCGCCAAACTCAAAGCAAATGAATACCCGCATTAGTAATGCGTTGTGTCAACCTATCAACAATACCGGTATTTTTTATGCCTTGGTCATAGATACAAAGCACTTTGTTCGTTTGATTTTCTAACAGGATTTCGTCAATTTTATTCGACGCTCCAACTTCAAATATGACCTTTGAAGGAATATTGAATAAGAAGTTCATAAGTTATCCCTTAGTCTGCTTCAAGCATCTGTATGACAAATTCACTTGGAATGGTTTTTGGTGTGCCAGAAATACAAGCCAAATTGTAAATCTTCGCTGCATCTTCTATGTATTCAGCATTTACATAAGCCGCTTCGACAGAATCACCAGTTGCTACCACACCATGATTTGCCAACAGGCAGCCATTTCTTTCACTGATTTTTTCTACCACCTTGTTGCCTAATTCGAGCGAGCCAGGTAATGCAAACTCTGCAATTTGGATATCGCCACCTAGAAATGGCACCATTTCGATTAGAATAAGAGGAATCGGCTTGCCCAAGACGGCAAGTGCGGTGGCATGCTGTGAATGAGTATGAACGACCGCTTTAACGTTGTTATTTTTCCGATAGATTTGCGTGTGCATTTTCCATTCTGACGACGGCGGTAAAGTACCTTCAATAACATCGCCATTTAAGTTGATAATGACAATATCGCTCTCTTGCATTTCGCTGTATTCGGTAGAGCTTGGGGTAATTGCTACTAAACCAGAATCAACATCAAGGGCACTGATGTTACCGCTGTAACCAGCGACTAATTTATTGGCATAAAGTTTTTTGGCTGCGCAAACGACCTGCTTCTTTAAATTATTTAGCATTGTTAACTCCGTTTTTAAGTTTCAATAAATTTTCTTCAAAAGGAGGATAAACAACGCCTTCATCAAGAATAATTGCTGTGATTAGATCATTCGGTGTAACATCAAAAGATGGGTTGTAAACTTTAATTCCATCAGGGGCTGTTCGTTTACCAAAGGTTTCGGTTATCTCCTCGGCAAGACGTTCTTCAATTGGAACCAAGCTGCCTGATGTCGTCTCGTAATCGACATCTTCAAGTAGCCCTGTTACATAAAATGGAACACCATGGTGTTTGGCTAGCACTGCGAGTGAGTAGGTGCCGATTTTATTGACTACATCCCCATTTGCAGCAATACGGTCGCAACCAACAATCGCTTTATCGATCTTGCCTTGCTGCATTAAAAATCCCGCCATGTTGTCACAAATAAGCGTGGCATCTACACCAGCTTGTTGTAGTTCATGGGCTGTGAGACGAGAACCTTGCAGCAATGGTCTGGTTTCATCGACATAGACTTTAATATTGATATTGCGTTCTTTGCCCAAATAGAATGGTGCTGTCGCAGATCCAATACCAGAAGAGGCATAAATGCCGGTATTGCAGTGTGTAATTGCAGTGTCGCCGTCGTTAAAGAATGGCAGGGCATGTTCACCGATTTTGGTGTCACTTTCCGCACTTTTCTCCGATATATAATGGCTTTCGTTTAATAATACTTGCTTTAAATCATCCGCTTGTAGATGAGAGTGGCTCCGTGCGCAAGATTTCATTTTTGCCATCACGACACTTAGGCTGACTGCGGTTGGTCGACATGTGGTGAGGTAATCTGCCACTTCACATACATCGTTAATTAATTGTTCTGTTGTGTCATAACTTTTGTCCTTCACGCCAATATAAACACCATACGCTGCGACTAAACTCAGTGAGCCTGCACCTCGTACTTTCATAGTTAAAATAGCGTCAAACATCGCTTCTACAGAGTCAATTAGTAAATATTCAATCTCTGTCGGAAGTTTAGTTTGGTCAAGTACAAGTAAACCGTTATCCGTCCATTTAAAACTAAATGGCTTAAGGGAGTTGTTCATTATTATGTTATTCTCTATGTTTGTTTTACGATTGTTTTTATTTTATTAACAAGAAATAATCCTTTCCGGATTTTATTTTATGTTTGTTAAGGATTAGCTCTTTACCCATTAAAATGAGTCTTTGTTCGGCAATGATTCTTTTCTCGATATTAGTAATGTTTTCAATATCTTTTACGTGAGCTTCACCAACTATTCTTCGTATGATCTCTAGGCCAGCTGTAGCAGCAGTATCAATGATAATGTTTTCTATATACCAGTCGATATAACCTTCAGTGTTTGATAGGGTATCAATTGCATTGCTTTCTAAAACAAGTTTGGTATTCTTCTTAAACAGCTCTAGTATTGACGAAACTGTACTTTCAACCCATTCTTGGAAATAGTGTTTTTGTGATTCATCGCTGCATTGATACTCGGCATGCATCCATGAAAATATGAGATGAGAAATAATATTACCGACGTCATAGCCTGCGGGGCCATAAAACGCAAACTCAGGGTCGAAAACTTTTGTAGATTCTTGGTTAACAAATACAGAGCCTGAATGGAGATCGCCATGAATTAGAGCTTGGGCTTTATTCATAAAATCGAAGCGAAGCTTAGCGACTTCTAAGTGAAGCTGGTTATCACTATATACATTTTCTTGTACGAACCTTTCATTACCTTTGGTTATATCATTAGTACCCAAT
>ASHK01000380.1 GCA_000695745.1 Vibrio madracius
AGTAGCGACGCATTAATGAGTTTACCGTTGAACAACACCACATCTGAGCCAGCAAAACCCCAACCATCATCACTATTTCGAACCGAATGCAGTCCCATAGAATGCAATAGTGTTTGAACGTTGGTTTCTGGTGCGCAATGCGCCGTTTCAGGTCGGCCATTAAGATTAAATTGAATAGACATTACGCTACCCCCTTCGCCAATTCGCGGCATTCAATTAGTAGGTCTGAGATCACGATGGCAGCTAGGTAGGTTTTATACTCAGCGCTACCACAAATATCGTCCACAGCATGAATTGAATTTTTAATCGCTTGTTCGAGCTCGTCACCACTAAATGTCAGACCTTCAACATCACGCAGTCTTATTGGCGTGGCAATTTGATCAAAACGAGTGGTCACCCCTTCCATAGCGACGATCTGTTTACCTTGCTTATCCACAGAAACCGACGCATTGACAACGCGTAAACCATCTGCACTTCTTGCAACACGTTTACTTAACGCCGTGAGTGTAATGTCTGGAATCACAATCTCTTTTATCAAGTCATCGACAGGAGATTGAAGGTACGCCTCTAATTCAATCTGCTTATCGTCGGCAAATCGAACCATGGCGTTAAGCGCCAGTAGCACCGGAGCCATAGGTGCTTCGCATTGGTGAGCGGCTATTTCGCCACCAATCGTAGATTGATTTCTTAAATGTCTGGAATAGATGAAACCCGCCGCTTGCTTGATATTGGCGGGGACTAACTCACTGTCGACAAGATCTTGGATTCGGCTCATAGCACCCAAAGTGAGGGTGTTGCCTTCGAGTTTGATATAGTCCAAACCCAGTTTGTCGATTGCGACAAAAACACCTGCATCACTGCGAGTCGGTGCTGCGTTTAATTTAGACCCTCCGGCAAACCACACCGCTTCACTTCCATGGTTAGCTTTAAGCTCCAACGCTGCACTCACTGTGTCCGGCGTGAGGTATTTAATATTCATATTCTTCGCCTTTTAGCATTGATTAGATTGAATTACAGAACAACTGTTACTAGGTGAAAGGCAACATTTAAGCCAATGCTTACTTTGTTATTTAGTATTCGTGAGCTCGGTCTAATATTGAAAGAATTTGCGATATAGATCGTGATTTTCAATATCAATTGAATCAGTCATCAAAGGCAAAGTGTTATTTACACACCCATCTTTTAACCAAAAGTTAACAATCAAATTATTCATTACTGGCTGATAGATGAATATCAATTTGATACTTTCGATACTATTTTATCAAGTTGATAGTTAATACTTTGATTGTGTTGACTCTAAAAGATTTTGATATGCCTCTGGTGTATCCACATCCAAGTGAATGGCCAAGTCATTCAATCCCAGGTAAGCCACCTTACCCTGCTGAATTATTGCCTTCATTGATTGATAGCCGCCTTTGTCTTTTAGCGCGTTAAAGCTTGCGGTATGAATCAATACAGGGTGGCCAGTAGACTGTTTGTCCCCTGGGAATAACGTGCCAGTAACTCTATGTTTCCAAAGTGTTTTATAAATCCAAGTGGTGATGCAAGGCATATCGCCATGACTAATATAGAAGAACTCTGATGCTACCTCTTCTATTCCCAGTTGTAGCGATGAAAACATCCCAGAATGGTAGTCTACGTTGCGAACGATAGTGACGTATTTGTGGTCTTTATATTGTCGAATTAACTCTTCTTCTCTATGACCTACAACTAAAATCACCCGACTACAAAACGACAAAGCATTTGTGATACTTTGCTCTAAGATCGTATTCTCTTTATAAGGTAGAGTTAATTTCCAGCATCCCATTCGAGAAGATAATCCGGCTGCTGGAATGACGCAGTCAATGTTATTTCTATTTTTTATCATACGAAATTCGGATAGAAGTTTTTTGTATTTTAATCTATTAAATTGGGTAAATATGCCAATGTCGTCAAATTATTCTTTTTCCGAGTTCGCACGTACGTTAATTCCACAAAGTGTCACTGTTTTTAATCCGATAATTATTTCTTTAGTCGGAGGCGGTGGCAAGACACAGCTTTTGTATCGACTTGCATCTGAGTATAAACATCTTGGACACCGGGTTTGTGTCACAACCACGACCAAAATGTACTTTCCCAACGCATCTGAACTCGATCTCGTGACAGATTGGCGGTCTCATAAAGCTCTGCCGTCTTCTGGCATTACCTTTGTTTATCATCAATCCCTAGCCCCTACTGAAGATGATCCTGCGACCAAAGTGCTCGGTCTATCTAATGAGCAAATCGAGTCACTAAAGCAGCAGTGTCTCTATTCAATTTTTATCGTAGAGGCGGATGGTTCACATCGTCTGCCTATCAAAGCACCTGCTAGGCACGAGCCTTGCATTCCTACCCACAGTAATGTGGTTATTGGCGTGACTGGTGCTGATCCGATACTTCGCCCTGCTAATCCTAAAGCTATTCATCGTTGGAATGAGTTTAGTATGTTAACAAAATGCAACGCAGGTACCGTCATCGACAAAGAACAAATCCAAGCACTAGTAACGAGTAACCAAGGTCTGTTTAAAGGGTGCAGTGAGCAACAACAAAAAGTCTGGGTCATCAATAGATTCGATTTAGCCAGCGACAAGACACAACTGACTGAATTAGCCAAACAGATATTTGATGAAGAGCCTCGTCTTACTCAACTTGCAATAACACAAATGACAGCAGAACGCCCAATCCATCACATTTTCAATCGGACTCTATAGCATTAACACTGAGGTAGTTTGGATGAACATTTTCGCCAAGGCAGCACAATTAGAGCAGAGCAATACACCATTCGCATTTGCCAATATCATTGAAACAAAAGGCTCTTCTCCTCGTCACACCGGAACCATGCTTGTAGAACAGAGCGGGACAATTCACGGCACTATTGGCGGTGGCATGATCGAGCGCTACGTCATAGAACAAGCCATTGAAGCAATTAAAGAAAACAAACCTCGCGTCGTTACTGGCCGCATGACTCGAACTGGACCTGAAGCGATGGGAATGGATTGCGGGGGGGCGATGACTCTGTCCATTGACGTTTATGGCTCTCGTCCTCGCCTGTTCTTAATTGGTGCTGGTCATGTCAACAGAGCGGTCGCTCAGGCTGCAGCGCCCTTAGGGTTCGATATAACCGTCGTCGATGCTTACGAAGGAAGTCTT
>ASHK01000381.1 GCA_000695745.1 Vibrio madracius
TCTGGCAAAATTATGCGTCGTATTCTTCGTAAAATAGCCACTGGTGATACCAGCAACCTCGGTGATACCTCGACACTCGCGGATCCAAGTGTGGTCGATAAGCTCATCGCAGAAAAAGCCGAACTCGCTTAACTTTTTTGACACTTCATCAACAAACCGCCCACTTTTTGGGCGGTTTTTTGTATCAAGATTTATCAAGGCGGCGTCAAAATGTGCTCTGTGTTGCAATTTTTCTGACATACAATAGGTGATTAGACCAGTAAATTGCTGCTAAATGCTGTGAATTAGCTATAATCTTGGTCAATTTTTAAAATATGATGGTTATGAGCTTTTCATATCCTCATTTTTTATGTAGACTTGAAATAAATCACGTTCATTTCACGTTAACCGAAGATGGCAGCATTATGGCAGCAAAATCACGAATTCTAGTTTTAAATGGACCAAATCTTAACCTTCTAGGTCTAAGAGAGCCCGGTCATTATGGAAATGAAACACTAGCGCAAATCGTTGATAACCTAACTGTTCAAGCATCGCTCGCGGATATTGAATTGTCCCATCTCCAATCAAATCGTGAATATGAGCTGATTGAAGCCATCCACGCAGCGCACGGCAATACTGACTTTATCATTATTAACCCTGCCGCTTTCACGCACACGAGTGTTGCACTACGTGACGCCTTGTTGGGGGTTTCAATCCCATTTATTGAAGTGCACCTATCTAACGTTCATGCCCGAGAAACATTCCGTCATCATTCTTATTTGTCTGATGTTGCCCAAGGTGTTATCTGCGGATTGGGTTCGCAAGGCTATGAATTTGCGCTTTCAGCTGCCATTAAAGCCCTGAAAGCACAATAACCAAATACTCTACGGCTCAATATTTGAGGCCGTCTTACTCACAAGATAAAGAGAAAGAAACATGGATATTCGTAAAATTAAAAAGCTAATTGAACTTGTAGAAGAATCTGGCATTGCAGAGCTAGAAATTTCTGAAGGTGAAGAATCGGTACGTATCAGCCGTAACAGCCCGGTAAGTGCAGCACCAGCACCAGTTCAATACGCAGCAGCACCTGCTCCAGCGCCAGCACCTGTAGCAGCTCCTGCTGCTGCGGCAGCACCAGCGGCATCTGTTGACGAGCCTGCGGCGGCTCCAGCGGGTCACCAAGTTCTTTCTCCAATGGTTGGCACGTTCTACAGCGCTCCAAGCCCAGATGCAAAACCATTTATCAAAGTAGGCCAACAAGTTAACGCTGGCGATACTCTGTGTATCGTTGAAGCGATGAAAATGATGAACCAAATCGAAGCAGATAAGTCTGGTGTGATTGCAGCAATCCTTGTTGAAGATGGCCAACCTGTTGAGTTCGATCAAGCTCT
>ASHK01000382.1 GCA_000695745.1 Vibrio madracius
CGAACAAATAGATTATTCTAGAAACTAAGTAAGTGGTATTTACTCATAGAGTCGTCAATTGTTCAATAACGAAACGACGGCGATGAATTTTATATTCCCTTAAATCATAGACTTATTAATTCAACATGATTAATAAGTTCCACTTTTTTGGAATTAAAATTTTTTAATTCTTATTCTTTTTTTGATCTTTATTCTCCCTTGTTCATACTTAGGAGTATCTCAAAGTGTGAGATGCCTCGAAATTTTTAGTAAACATAAAGGGAACATTATGAAACTTATATTCACAGTATTATTCGGCTTTGCGTTAACCGTTGCTCCAGTCACTCACGCGTCAAGCGGTTCAGCTCTTGGCCCTTACGTTGATTGTCAGTTAACTGATGGCTCTCAAACCTACACTCCAATCGAGCGCTGCGAGCGCTTAGGCGGTCAGAAACGTTTTTAACACGCCAAAATACCACCTTTGGCTGCATAGTGTTTACTGCTACTTTTTCACTTTTGTATTGCAGCCTTGCATAAGGTCATCAACGATTGGGCATGCAGCGTTTGCATCGCCTGGACACTGCGTCAACCATGCCTCTAGCTGTTTCTCAATGACCTGGAGTTCTGCAATTTTACGTTTCACCTCTGCAAGTTTTTCACTTGTGCGACTTTTGACTTCAGCACTAGTTCTGTTTGGTCTAAACGCTAAAGACACCATGTCTCGGCATTCATCCAACGTAAAACCAACTCGCTTCGCTTTAGCCACAATACTCAGTTCATCGACATGTTTCGCTGAATAGATACGATACCCATTTTCACTTCTAGCGGGTGAAGAGATGATTTTTTTCTCTTCATAAAGGCGGATCGACTTGGTGGTTAACCCTGTCTTTTTGGCGACTTCACTGATATTCATAACGACTTCTACCTAGCTACACATACTCAATATTCAAATGATAAGTGACTCGCAAATTTCTGTACAGATACGATTCGCTTGCATAACAACGCTATTATTCGCGATGTAAAAAAAACTAAGATTAAACAGACCCTACAAGAGAATTGCCATATTGGCAAAGTACTAAGGAGTGGTAATGAGATTAACAAAAACACTACTTGCGAGTCTAATTTTGGCACCGACATTAGCGTATTCATCAGTGACAATCGATGTACCGTCAGGGATTCAATTGCTCACTATAAATGGTAAAGATGCGGGATACTCTAACTTTGGCTTTGATAGCAAAGACAACATTGTCCTCGACAATGGCGTCAACCAACTCGTATTCAGAATCTCTAAAATAGTCATGGAAACAG
>ASHK01000383.1 GCA_000695745.1 Vibrio madracius
CCACCTCGTCTACCTTTGTTAAACGCAAATTTGGGGTGACCCGATATTACTGCTTGCTGCTGCTGTAAGCTTAACGAACACATCTGTTTCGCTGAAAGCGTCGCACTCGCAGCCATCATCAGGCAGTCTGAGTATAAGGTCGCATTCATGTCTTCAACATGTTCGGCAATGCGCTTGTCACTCATTGTTAAATGAAGCTTGAGATCTTCAAGAAGCACGCCTGCTTCTATCGTATTGTCACTTTGTTCGACACAAACGCGCATCAATGAGGCTTCATCAATGACATAACTTCCCCAAATCTGCTTGCACCCTTGAAAATGGTATTGCGCGTTGCCAATACGTGCCGCACAAAGACCAGACTCTTTGTTCTCCCCTATTTCGAACGCTCCTTCATAGTGAAACTCACTAATAATCTTCGCGACTAGGCGTCGATTTGCGCTCGGCCAATATTGAGTAATAGCCCGACTGCTTTCCATCACTTAAACCTCTTCACTCTCTATCGCCCATGCGACGTCGAAAAATGCGCTACGCTGCATCATCATTAACGCTGATCGTTTATGTGGAAAATTAAATTCAAACTGTTTCTCAAAGGCTGTACTCGCAAGACGCTTGAACAACTTCGTATTATCAAATCTTGGCTCCATCACAATACGTTGGGTACGAACATCATCTAGAAAAGCGTAGTGACACAGCGCACGCAGCCAAGCATCAAAGTAGTGCTTACCTCTATAGTTTTCTTCGCCGACTAAAAGGTGGATTCCACGATCAAACTCTAAACCGTCGTAATAAGGTGCGAGCCTGTCTTGCGCAGCCCAATACACCTCAAAATAGCCAAATGCTTGACCATCAATCTCACCAATCAGCGGCAGCGTAAAACCATCGGAAAAACGATTCTCGATAAACACTTTGAGTTTGTCTTCTGTCCAAGCTTGCTCCCAAAATTCTGCAACGCGCGGGTTATTCATCCATTGTGTAAATCGAGCGAGATCTTTCTCGAAATCAAACGTTCGGAACGAGATTTCCTTCTCTAACTTAACGTCAAATCGGCGATAGACTTCACCTTTGGGTTTGGCTGGTCGAGCCGCGAGATAACCTCTAGAGAGATCGTTTTGTTGTTTGACATAAGGGAAGCGGTCGGAGGGTTGATGGCGAAGGCCAGTCTGGTTGAGCTGAAAAAAACACGCTTTACTAATACTACCTGCTTCTAGCCATTGCTGAGGAAAGGCCAAAATCTGACACTCTTGCTCCGAAAGCGTAACAGCTTCTAATGTCGGCTGGTGGGTAAACTGCGTCTCAATGTCACGCACGAGTTGATCTATGTTCACGATATACTCCTTGGGTTAGCGTGATAAATAGTTAGGAAGTTCAAAGTAGATAATTGAGGGATCTGGAATCGAATTTTCGTTGAAACCTTGCAGGTAGCAGTAGAAATTCCCTTTGCAGCACAAGGTGTCGGAGTTAAGAACGTAATCTAAGCAATCTGTATCCGCGGGAGATCTCTGATTGAGTTCGGTTAAGCGTTGTTTAAGGAGATCAAACAAGATCTGTTCGTCCACCAGCGGCGATAGACTCGCAATCACACCATAACAAGAGTTGAGAATGAGATAGTACGGGAAATAGCGGTTCACTTTCGCTCGGTCCCAATAGTTCTCAGTGGCGTCTGCGCTTCCGAGTTGTGGGAAGAGTTTGAAGGCTAAGTCAGTAAACCCAACCCCTTGGCAATCCCTAAAATAGCCTTTGGTAGGAATGCCTTTCTCTAGTTCTACAACAATATTTTGTTGATGAGCGAGCAGGACAATCCCGAGTTGACTTTGCAGTTCAAAAATAGGAATAACGATGTTGTCACAGAATGCTTCAAACCATTTAACTGCCAGTGTTGTGGCCTGTGCTTCGTTTTGTTTTACCTGTTCCTGAAGCTCGTTAGCTAAAGCATAACCACTTGGTTTATATGGTGTTTGTTGACACAGTGTCGCAAGTACGCCGTGTACTTTTTCAGGGCTTTCATTATCAGTTAAAAATGGGTTGTCACGAACAGTCGCCAAAGATTCATCAATGACCTCGCCACGATTATCCTTCAAACCGAAATAGCTTGGTTCGTGGATTATCGATAGACCATTAGTAAAGTACGGCACGATGTCTGCGGGGATAGATTGACAGATATCAGCCAATGCAGTACCTCTTTTGACTTCTTTTTCCGATAGCAGGCGTATTGAGTTGGTCAACTTAACACTCAAAGAAAATTTGAGCATATAAGGCGCCGTAGAGTTATAAATTGCTCTGGTTGAGGAAGTGGCGGACCAGGTCGACTGCCCAGACCTAAATCGATCAACTTGCCTGTTTCGATGAGATCTTTAACTTGTGGTAACACCAAGAGCTGCTGAGCCTGCCATGGATGCATTGGTATGACCTTCCAGCTGTCTTGATTCAAATATTTTGAAGCGCCAGAAGGAAGCTTAGCCTCATGATCTTGCAGCTTTTGGAGATATTGTTGCCAGCGGCTTCCCTGTGCCGCTCCGCCAAATACAGACTCATCTTGAACAGCAAACCAACGCAGAGCAAAGTTTGCTTTTAACTCCGGAGAAAGTTGTCGGCTTATCTCTACACTAAGATTTGAACGGCTTTTAGGGGCGGGGTGTAATGAGTGTCCAACATACAGACTTTGCTCCGATTCTAGGAACGTCGTCGCGCTTTCCCCTAAACTTTGACCAAATTGTTCAAGTGCTACCCAGGTATTTCGATGACTCTCTGCTACCGCAGCTAGGAAGTGGCGACGTTGCTCAGGGTCAATATTGCCCACAATCTTGTCGGTACCAATGATCAACTCACTAGCCTGATGGAAGTCTAATGTTGCTAAGAGCTCACCACGAACGTTACGCATATACACCGATGGCGAGTAGCTGTTGATGCCTGTTTTTGATTCACTCAATAGCATCACTTCAAGTACCTTCTCCTCATCAATAGGAATACTAAGTATCTTGATATCGTCACGTTCTACGATTTCAACATGAGTAGACTCACGGTGTAGCCCATTCCAAAAACAGTTCGCTGCCACATCAGTAAAATGGGCATGATGGGTTATCATTATTCCTTCCTCTTCGGTATTCCTATCACATAAATGCGAATGCTAATAATTATCACAATCAACTGCAATATGAGTGGTATTTACAGAACTAACAGCTGTAAGATAAATGAGTTTCTCTGAAGAGGTTTTATTCGAGAAAATGGAAAAGTGTGCGGTTAATTTCGGGGAAATGTCGTGCAACAAGATGATAGAAACATCAAAAAGCGAAGAATAAAAATGGCACAAATAAGTGCCATTTTTAAGATATTGATCACAAAAAAAGGGTCATTCGCTAGGTTTTTCGCAATAGAATTAAGAAGTAGCCCCCGCCCACTACAGAAGCCATTAACCCCGCAGGAAACTGCCAAGGAAACCATAACGTTCGGCCAAACCAATCTGCAGCAACCATTAAGATCGCCCCAACTAGACACGCAACAATCAGTTGATTTCGAGCTTTATATTGGCCCAGTGCTCTAGCAATATGAGGCGCTAACAGACCAACAAAGCTAAGCGGTCCAATCACCAGCGTAGATAATGCCGTTAACAGTGAAGCCATCACTAATAAAAACAGACGCGTGCGCTTCGTATTGACCCGACGGAGACCGCTGATACTTGTCCTAAGTTGAGTATATCGAGCCATCGACTCGCGATAAATGTACCACCACCTAAGACCAAAACGCCCACAGCCAGAGCCGAAACGTCACTATAGCTTGCTAAGTAAGTTGACCCAGATAACCACGTTAACAATGCTTGAACATTGTCTTGTCCTGATGACAGCGCCACTCTTAGAATGGCGTCAAGCGCCGCGCTCACAGCGATACCAGTAAGGAGCAATTGTGATGGTGCATAGTTCGATCGCTTACTAAATTGCAAGATGACCATCATCACCAATGCCGCCCCAATACCACCATAAATAATTTGTTCCGCTCGAGTGGGCGTAAATCCAAACCATGCACAAAGTACTAATGCTAAGGCTGCTCCGGAGCTAATACCCATCACTTCTGGACTAGCCATCGGATTTACTGTAATTCTTTGTACCATAGTGCCAGCTAAGGCGAGTCCGCATCCCGCCAATATGGCGCCTAAGACACGAGGAAGACGAAGGTTTAAGATGTCGGGATCGGCGGTAAAGCTCCAACCTAACTGCGTACGTCCAAGAAACAAAGCACAGCTGCCAAGCGTGACCAATATCAGTACAAGCACCATCGATACACTAGCAAACGGCTTTGGATTATAGATTTTACTGGTGACTCTTCCGCTTTAAAACTCGAGGCAAACTTATGCTTGGTTAACAACCACAAAAGACAAGGAGCACCAAACAATGCGGTCATTGCACCTGTCGGCAATAGCTCACTCGATACTCCGGAAAAAGGTTGAATAATCAGATCGGCAACCAGTAGTAACAGCGCCCCAACGATGCCGCTAACGAAAACTCGATGCATAAATCGACGCGCGCCAAGCATTTTAGCGATTGTAGGAGCCACCAGACCTACAAACCCTATCACCCCTACCGTCGCCACGACCACTGAGGTGATAATCACCGAAAGCGTCAGCC
>ASHK01000384.1 GCA_000695745.1 Vibrio madracius
AATGAGATTGTTGCGTTAGATGGTTCTGAAGCGATGAATTGAAGAATTGGACAAAAAAGGCTTAGACAATGTTGAGCCAGTAGTTGACTTTTTGACTCGCGGTTTGGTTGCCCAGCATCCAGCGTTTCGCAATCAATTTGATCTTGTTGTAGCGTCTTCGGTTTGTGGCTTTTTGGACAACTTACAAGAAACGGTCAATATTATTTATACCCTACTCGACGAGTATGGTTTGTTCGTTCATTGGGACTGGGTTGCTGAATCTGATGAACAAGATTATGGCTTAACACTGATACGAGTAAAAGAAACGTTGTTCAACGCAGGATTTGAGAAAGTTGAGGTTTCGACTCCATTTGAGATCGACACTGGTAAAGGTGTACGTCAAGTCCTGATGGCAGTTGCTCATAAATGATCTTGTCTAATCTATCTGGTTTTAAATAGGTGGTGCCATGGGTACCACCTATTTTTTTGCTACAATTCGTCATCACACCGCTATGTAGGATTTGCTTATATGATGCTAGTTTGTCGGATTTTGTCTGGGCTACTTCCCATCTCCATGTTGGTTGCGAGCATACCTACTAAAGCATCCTCAATGGATTCATCCACGCGTCAGTCTTATCAACAAGCGCATACTATTATTGCGCGATCCGCAGAGAAAATTGACCAATTTGACTCTACGGCTCACTGGGACTCGGTTAAGAACCTGACCGGGGTAGCAAAAGCGATAGTGGTTTTCCCCTTCGGTGGGCAAGGTGGGTTGTTAATAGTCTACAGCGAGGGCAGGGCATATTAATGACCAGGCAAGCGCATCATTGGAGTGAGCCCGTTTTTATCAAATTCAATAGTTTTATGTTTGGGTTGTTAGCCGGTGCACAGTCTATCAGTGGCGTTGGTATTGTGCTTTCCAATGACGTATTGGCTGAGTTACAGAATCAACCGATTAAACTCGGTGGAACAGCAGATCTGACAATCGCTAAGGGTGTGAGTGGCAAAGTTATTGGTGGTACTAGTGGGATCAGTGCCATGATGGTATCCGAAAATAAAGGACTGTATTTCGGTGGCAGTATCGATACATTTCAGCTGTCATTAAATCATCAACTCAATACCGCCTATTATGGTGAGGGTTTTGATTTAGAAGGTGTGCTATCCAATTATGATAACAATCGAGGCAAGGCGCAAAATTTAAGAAAGCGATTGGAAGGTATCTCGTATCGCGCTGTATTTGAGTAGCAAACTTATCGTAAACCAATGAAAAACGCTGTCATTCTTCATAGAGTCATTTAGTATTGTAACGAAGAAGTAAATAGAAGAGTGACGAGATGACCAAGAAACGATACCTATTACTGATTGCCGTATTCGCGCTGATTGGATGTACCACTACCACGACGTCGCCCCAACCCAATTTATCTTATGGTATCGCTACCACTGGCGATTTCTCGTTCCTACCCACTCAAGGTGCGGCCACGTATGCGTGGCGACCAGATTCAGCGGTAGCAAAAGTGTCAAATGGGGTCGATGGAGAAAAGTATCTTAAAGTCATTAAGGCCATGATTGATAAAGAATTGGCGAATAAAGGCTATATTCAAATTCCTCCTTCTCAATATCCCAATATGTTCATGGATTTCGGCATTGCGACGGAGTCTGGAATGAACGACCAAGAGATCTTTAATTCGACTCAAATTTCTACAGGCATTAAGCTTGATGCAAAACCTGGTGAAGAAGGGGAAAAAGGCAGCATCTATGTTGCTGCGTTTGCCCCGATTGGCGACTTCCCTCGTTGGCGAGTGTTGGCACAAGGCCCTACAACTGGTCGTATTGATGACCCAACTCAGCAACAGGAAATGGAAAAACTCATTGATGCAATGCTCAATTTAGTTCCTGCTAGAAACAAGTAATACAAAGTTCGGTAGACGGGAACGAAAAGCAGGTGACCTGATTAGAGATCACCTGCTAGAAATATTGGATACTTTACTGTGGCATTAGCACGGTGTCGATGACATGAATCACACCATTTTCCGCCATAACATCCGTGGCAATGACGGTAGCGTTATCAACCATCACTTTGCCATCTTTTTTTGAAATCGTGATGTCTTGGCCTTGAACGGTTGTCGCTTTATCTAGCCCCATGACGTCAGCTGCCATCACTTTACCCGGTACGACATGGTAAGTGAGAATCGCTACTAACTTGTCTTTGTTTTCTGGCTTCAACAAACTCTCGACCGTGCCGCTGGTAGTTTAGAGAACGCGTCATCGGTGGGAGCGAAGACAGTAAATGGTCCCGGACCCTTCAGTGTGTCAACCAATCCCGCAGCTTGCACTGCAGCAACTAAGGTGTTGAATGATCCGTTTTCAGCCGCGACATCGACGATGTCTTTACCGTGATGTCCTGCACTGGACGAAAAGGACAGTAGAATTGCAGAGAAAAAGGTAATGACACGAGACATAACATATTTCATAAAAGCCTTCCTTGTTTGTTCATATAGGCAGAGCTCTGTTACGTGTTGAATTTTTCATCGATCACTCATGTTTGATTGAAGTGTCTTTTTTATCTCGGTTATGACCGAGTTCGCGAGTTGCTAAAACCTTGACTGCATAAAAAACGCTGCCAGTGAAAGGGACACTGTTTAGTGACTATCAAAGCATGAAAATGGAAGATAAGTTTTTTGAGTTTATCACCTGTGCCCCTGTAGAGAACCACGTGAGCGTCCCTGAGAAGTTTGTCATGGGAGACAATTCACGCTTGTGATACTTACGTCGAAAAGCACACCGGAGAGTATCGATTTCTTGGTCATGCACTGTCAATGGCAATGGCAATGAATGCTTCGCAGTACCAGAATATCAAAGTGAAGCGTAAGCCGCTTGGTAGCCTTAAAAAGCTAAGCCTTTCATCTCTACGTTGAATCGCGGCCACTTTTTGTCAGTAAGCGGCGCGACCATCGCGGACACTGAAGTGGCTCGAGGCGGCACTTCCTCTCCAATTAAGTAAAGGTTAGTGACACGTTGATAACCACTAGAACCATAGACTTCGTCTTTTCCAAACAAGACCGAATAGATATAGCCGTGTCTTTCCATCCAAGCGTGGGCTTCTCTGAGTAGCAACTTCACGTAACCGTGACCTCGATAGCTTGGATGGACACACACTTCAGCAACCCCCCCGATCAAAGCTTGTTGCGACCGGATACGAACCGTTTTTTCGTGTACCGCAACATGAGCAATAATGGCATCACCCGATGGTGACTCAATATACCAGCGGTGTTGAGGCATTTCGTTGTAGTAACGCTGTACTTTAAACCGTTCATCACTAGGTTTGGTAAAACAGCTGCTCAATAAGGTGATCAACTGTTGGTTAATGGTCTCATCGACATTCGCGTCAGGTAGGTATTTAATATCTGTCACAGTAGGTCCTAGAGTTTTATACATTTGTCTGTTGTTACGCTGTGCGTCCCTTTATCTGGGCCGGAGGCAATGGTTAGTCGGCTTAGTATGGTGAAGCAGCGTGAGTCATTCGCATCTTTCATCGATTGAATGCTAACGACGCCGGAGTTACCAGAAGAGCGATTGCTCCATGTTTTTGATTTACCCGACTTTGGATTTTTGACTAAGGCTTCGACCGCATCTTTGTGCAATTCTCGATCTTTTTTGGTGTAGCTGTCGTTCTCTTTTAGCCCAAATGTGTCAGCAGACACCTCAGTAATTTTATCGACCAGCTGAAATGGGGAACTTAAAATGCCGCCTATTACCCCTGACACAGCACCTTTGCTTGCCTCTCTACCAGCTTGCTCGGCTTTC
>ASHK01000385.1 GCA_000695745.1 Vibrio madracius
GCAATAGCAAAAACATCATAAGTTATTGTTATCGCACGCTTTAGCTTTCTGTCTGCAGAGAGGAGAAAATTTAAAGGCGTTTGAAATAGCATGATAAACCTAGCCGCTTCGAGTGTATTATTATGGTTTCCTGTATTCTACCTGTTGTCACTCAAACTAGCTAGAGAGTAACTGTTAGCGGCTTATTCAGAAGTACGAAGCGATTCGCAAAAGTGATTCGGGTTCTTTAGGTTAGAACCGAGCTAAGTAATTTGCTTGTTTTGAGGCATAATACACAGCAAAGTAGACATGGAGCGAGACAGGTGTGAACAATATCGTGGTAACGGGAGCTTCGGGCTTTTTAGGGCGGCTTTAGTAACAACGTTAAAGCAATCTCCGAAGTATCATCCCATATCAATGAAACGAATTGAGTGTGCAGCAGACGAAATTAGGATCGATTTATCAGCCTCTTTTGAAGTCGAAGAGGCTTTGCGTGAACAACAAGTTGAAGTAGTCGTGCACTGCGCAGCTCGAGCGCACATTCTGAATGATACCGCTCAAAGCCCAATTGACGAATATAGGGCAGTAAACACTCATGCGACCATAAGACTTGCTCAACAAGCAGCGGCCGCTGGAGTAAAGCGATTTGTGTTTATCAGTAGTGCTAAAGTGAATGGTGAACGCAGTGACTTGGGGTACGCATTGACTGAGTTTGTCAGCAAGGCTCCTGTCGACCCATATGCGATTAGTAAACATGAGGCGGAGATTGAATTAGTTCGACTTGCTGAAAAGACGGGGATGGAAGTCGTCATTTTGCGTCCACCTTTGGTTTATGGTGCAGGAGTTAAAGCGAACTTTGCGGCTCTAATGAAATTGAGTCGGACGGCGCTCCCATTGCCGTTCGGAGCTATTAACAATAAACGAAGCCTAATCTCGTTAGATAATCTTATTGATATCATTTGTTGTTGTCTTGAGCATCCTGCAGCGGCCAATCAGACATTTTTGGTCTCGGATGACGATGATGTCTCTACTACAGAGTTAATAAAAGAGTTGGCTGATGCTTATCACAGTCGAGTCAAACTCATACCTGTGCCTACTTCTATTTTGAGTGGCTTATTAAGTGTATTGGGGAAGAAGAACATTGCCTGAACGGTTGCTTTGGCAGTCTTCAGCTTGATATTAGTCATGTAAAGCAGACGCTAAATTGGACCCCTCCATACTCTTTCAAAAACGGAATAGTAAAACTAGTGAAGGATACTAAAGCATAATGAACACACCTTTAACACGACTTTTAGACTTTGTATTTGCGGTAATCGGGCTAGGTCTTTTATGGCCAGTGATGCTCGTCGTCTATCTTATTGGACGAATGGATAGTGATTCTCCGATATTCAGCCAGACACGCGTTGGCAAACAAGGAAAAGCGTTCACTTTATACAAATTCAGAACGATGGTGGTGTCCACACAATCGGTAGCGACGCATATGGTGGATGCTCAATCAGTTACCAAGCTAGGGGCGATTCTTCGAAAAACCAAACTCGATGAGCTGCCTCAACTGGTGAATGTGGTCAAAGGAGAAATGAGTTTCGTAGGTCCTAGACCTTGCCTATTTAATCAAGAAGAGTTGATTGAAGAGAGACGTAAGTTGGGAGTGGACAAAGTACTCCCAGGCATTACCGGCTTAGCTCAAGTAAAC
>ASHK01000386.1 GCA_000695745.1 Vibrio madracius
AAACGGCATTAAATAAGTCTTTTGATAAGTTGCAGCTGACTTATGGTCTTGATGGTTTTATTGATCGCTTCGATAGTGACCAAGCCCTTTATGATCAATCAATCACTGAGAGCACCGGCGGCTTAGTCAATAAGATTGACTCCATTCAAGGCCGATATCCTGGCATTGACACCTATGCACTCGCTGGCTTTGTGCAAGCGGAGTACGCATTGACAACGGACTGGACTCTGCAAGGGGGCTATCGTTATCAGTACATGAACACTAAAGTGGCTGACTTTCAGAAAAACGCCTCTTCCGATTTTGTTCCTGGTGGACAAACGGATTACTCGGCAAACCTGTTCAACGTAGGCACGATTTATCAGCTTGATCAAACATCGCAAGTTTGGGCCAACTTCTCCCAAGGTTTCGATTTGGCAAACCCGGCGAAATACTATGGTAAAGACGCTTCTGTTAATGTTAATGATACCAAGCTAGATGGTATCCGCACCGATAGCTACGAAGTCGGTTATCGAAACGATTGGGATAAGGTGTCCCTGCAAACAGCGGCATATTACTCATATTCAGACGGCTCTGTTGAATATTCAGCGGACCAGAGCATTAAAGGTATTTCAAATCCAATTCGTATCTATGGTGCAGAAGCACAAGTGACGTATTGGGCAACGAATAACTTGCAGCTAGGTGCGACGGGTCACTACGTGGTGTCTCAGGAAAAAGCAGACACGGGCTGGGAAGCATACCAAGCGATGGAAGCGAGTGTGCCTAAAGCCAGTGCGTGGCTTGGTTGGTATGAAGACAACTACAATGTGAAGCTACAAAGCCTTTCTACGTTTGACTATAAAGATGCGGATGATCGCAAACTGGAAGGTTATACCGTTGTTGACCTAATGGGTAGCTATCAATTACCAGTTGGTAGCATTGGATTTGGGATTAAGAACTTACTAAATGCCGACTACCAAACAACATGGAGCCAACGTGCTACGCATTGGTATAGCGGCTCTCCAGCGTTATACGACTACAAAGGCCGTGGGCGTACTTTTACTTTGAATTATCAAGTTAAGTACTAAGAAATGCTCTGTTAAGGCCTAGTGAAGACTAGGCCTTTTTCTTTACATCCTTTTCCCTTTGGAGAGTTATTAAAAAGCTGCTTTATATGCCTTGAGTCAATGGAGTTTTCTCTAATCATCTCTCATTTGTATTTTATTACTTTGCTCAATTTTTCAGTTAGTTAACGTACTAAATGACCATTGGAAATGATAATTATTGGCGTTTAATATCCTAATCGA
>ASHK01000387.1 GCA_000695745.1 Vibrio madracius
CTTTATTAAGAGAAACATCTAATTTGATTATCATCAACGAGTGCCCACACAGATTGATAGGTCTATATTTTTAAAGAACATTCTCTTCAGAACTCTGCATTTCGCTTTCCGTTTGAAGAGGCGGCTATTCTAGCGAGATGATTCTCAGTGTCAAACACTTTTTCTAATTATTTTTGATTTTTTCAAATCTAACTAGAAGAACATCTTGTCAGCTAAACGCCTTACTGACTCTTGCCTTGAACCCTTGTGGGCTCTGCCGTGTCAGTGAGGACGCATTATAGAGATCCGGATCACGTTGGCAAGTGTTTTTTTAAGAAAATATTTAAAAAYAAGCCATTTGCGACTTTATTAGCCAAAAGCACGTAAAAGTGGAGGTTTATCGAACAACGCTCTCTCAATCTGTTCGTATTGCTAAATCTAAGTGTGTATTTACTATCCGTCTAACAAGGTTTTGGTCACCGTTAGCGGGAAGTATTGTCTTCAAAATAATAGGAAATACGTGCTCTTGGATTTAAGTACTCGCGAACCTCTTCCGGTAATCTTTCTGGATGAATCACTGATTCGACTTTCAACTCTTTTTCTTCAAGAGGAATAATAGGTGCTTGTAGCTTAGGGACTGTGGGGTCGTAAATCAGCACATTGGGGCAGAGTAAGTTACCGCTATTAATGGAAACAACAAGACCAACCATCTCATTAGACAGTTTTACTACGGTACCTGGTGGGTAAATCCCCATATACTTGATAAGAACGTTGAGATTTTCTTGGTTGTACAACGTTTTGGTGTGTTTGTATAAATAGGATAATGCGGTATAGGGAATTTTCTTCTCACTTGGTATTTGATGATGACACAAGTTATCAAAGGCATTAGCGACAGAAATTATCTGCGAGAAAGTATCAATTTCCTCCCCTTTCAGCCCTAACGGATAACCGCTACCATCCAACAGTTCATGGTGTTGTTCAATCACGGTAATGACTTCTTGCGGTAAGGTATCCATCATACCTGCAATATTACTGCCGTATTGGGTATGCAATTTTAGGTAGTTCGTTTCTGGCTCTGTCAGTGGCGTCGTCTTTCTCAATATAGCCGGAGGAATTTTCACTTTACCAATATCATGGAACAGTGCCGATAAGGCGACCAGCTTTATTTCTTCTGGTTCGAAGCCCCGAGCTTTAGCTATCATCATGGATAACACCGAAACATTTAGGCTATGGAAGTAGATATCTTCAAACTCACTTTTGCTTCCCATTAGATGCAACGTGACTTCATCTTCAGACAGTAAAGTATCAACGATATCATCCACTAATAAACGTGCTTCTTTCGTCGCTTGCTCTGGTCTACTGCGTAACTTAGCCATCACATTGCGAATTCTGGCCAGTGAGCGGTCAAATTCTTTCTCACATCGAGAAACCCGTCTTCTATATGCACTCAGCTCTTCTATACGCTTTTGTTTCTCTTCCCATAATTGATCTGAGCTCGCTTGAATTTGAGTTTTAGGTTTTAAGGGGGCATGTTGCGCAGGGAGTGGCAGTACATCACTTAAGTCCGGATTCACATAAACGAATTTCACCCCAAGCTGCTTAATAATGTGGACTTGTTCGTCGGACTTAATCTTAAAAACGTTGAATAGGAATGGATGATCATTCCATTTGAGAGGAAGCCGAACATGGAGGCCCGGCTGAATTCGATCCACTGAAATCTTGATACTTGCCACAACTCAACTGCAACTGATCATAAAACACTCAGCGAGTTTAAAATAACTTCATGTGCTAATTCATCTAAT
>ASHK01000388.1 GCA_000695745.1 Vibrio madracius
ATTGTATCAGGACACGTGGATGGTGTTGGTGAAATTGTGGACCGACAACAAGTGGGTCGCGCTATCGAATTTTGGGTGCAAATGCCATCTGAGCTGAGCAAATATGTGGCGGAAAAAGGCTCTATTACCGTGGATGGTATCAGCCTGACCGTCAACGATGTACGCAAAGATGCGTTTAAGCTGACCATTGTGCCTCATACATCAGAAGAAACGACCATCGACAACTTTCATGTTGGCCGAAAAATTAATTTAGAAGTGGATGTCCTAGCACGCTATATGGAAAGATTATTGCAATCGAAAACCAGCAGCGAGCCTGAGTCTCGAATCACCATGGACTTCCTACAACAAAATGGCTTCGCTTAACATTTGATGCAAAGCTAGATGCCCAACGAACCAAAATAGGAATGTGAAATGCCGATTAGTACGCCGCAAGAAATCATTGAAGACATTCGCCTTGGGAAAATGGTTATCCTAATGGACGATGAAGACCGTGAGAATGAAGGTGACCTTATTATGGCCGCTGAACATATCACACCTGAAGCCATCAACTTTATGGCCACTCATGGTCGAGGGTTGATCTGCCTGACTATGACCAAAAGCCGTTGTGAAGCACTTGGCCTTCCCCCTATGGTTCAAGACAATAACGCTCAATACACGACCAACTTCACCGTGTCTATTGAGGCGGCAGAAGGTGTAACCACTGGTATCTCAGCAGCAGACCGAGCTCGTACGGTTCAAGCTGCGGTCGCAAAAGACGCAAAAGCAGCAGATTTAGTGCAGCCAGGGCATATTTTTCCGCTGGCGGCGCAAGATGGCGGAGTGCTTACCCGAGCCGGGCATACCGAAGCTGGTTGTGATCTGGCAAAACTCGCAGGCTTAGAGCCAGCTTCCGTGATTGTTGAGATCCTGAATGACGATGGCACGATGTCGCGTCGCCCTGATCTAGAAATCTTCGCGGAAAAGCACAATATTAAGTTGGGTACCATTGCTGATCTCATCGAGTATCGTAACAACAATGAGACCACTATTGAGCGTGTTGCTGCGTGTCACTTACCCACTGAATTTGGTGATTTTGAATTAGTGACTTATCGCGATACCATCGATAATCAAATTCACTACGCGATGTGCGCGGGTGATTTAACGGCTAGTACTCCGCTAGTTCGGGTCCACTTGCAAGATACCTTTACCGATATCTTACGCTCGAACCGAAACTCAGATCGTAGTTGGACTCTGGACAAGGCAATGAAGCGCATTGGACAAGAAGGTGGGGTATTGGTGATTCTCGGTAATGAAGAAAGTACCGATTTCATCGTCCATAAGATCAAGGTCTTTGAGCAACAAGATAATGGCTCAGCACCGACGATGGCTAAAAAGCAGGGCACTTCTCGTCGAGTAGGCGTGGGGTCGCAGATTCTTGCGGATCTGGGTGTGCACGAAATGAAACTCTTGTCTTCTGCAGATAAAAAGTATCATGCATTAGGTGGGTTTGGTTTGAGTGTTACCGAATACATTACTGAGTAATATATCCAAGCCTTTGCTTATGATACGCAAAGGCTTTTTCTTTTTCGTCGCGCCGTAACCAGTATCGAGTATTGTCAAAGCAGTGTTTGACTAAAGTTAGCGGTGGATATTAATAATTGAGTTGTGCTAGAATCCGGCGATTCTCGCGCGATGAACATAGTTTATAAGGAAAGCATATGAAAGTTATCGAGGGTGGCTTCCCAGCACCGAACGCAAAGATTGCTATTGTAATTTCTCGTTTCAATAGTTTTATCAATGAAAGCCTATTATCTGGTGCTATCGATACTTTAAAACGTCACGGCCAAGTAAGTGAAGACAACATCACTGTTGTTCGCTGTCCTGGTGCGGTAGAGCTACCATTGGTTGCTCAGCGAGTTGCGAAAACAGGCAAGTTTGATGCAATCGTGTCTTTGGGTACAGTAATTCGTGGCGGTACACCACATTTCGACTATGTTTGTAGTGAGTGTAATAAAGGTCTTGCGCAAGTGTCTCTGGAATATAGCCTACCAGTAGCATTTGGTGTATTGACTGTTGATACTATCGATCAAGCAATTGAGCGTGCCGGAACCAAGGCTGGTAATAAAGGTGCAGAGGCTGCACTAAGCGCGCTTGAAATGATCAACGTTCTTTCTGAAATCGATTCCTAATGGGGGCCAGTGTGAAACCAGCCGCACGTCGTAATGCACGTCAATTTGCTCTGCAAGCAATTTATTCTTGGCAAATTACTAAAGAAAATATTGCCACTGTTGAAGAACAGTTCTTATCAGGTGGTAAGTATGATGAAGAAGAACATCATGCTGCTGAGCCTGCGTTGACTGCGCCAGAGACTGACGTTGTATATTTCCGTGATTTGCTCACGGGTGTCGCGTTGAATCACACGGAACTAGACAGCAAGTTACGTCCGTTCGTTTCTCGTCCAATGCAAGATCTAGACATGATGGAGCTTGCGCTTCTTCGTCTAGCTATGTATGAAATGACGAGCCGCGAAGACGTTCCTTACAAAGTGGTTATCAACGAAGCTATTGAGCTTGCGAAAGTATTCGCAGCAGAAGACAGCCACAAGTTCGTTAATGGTGTTCTAGATAAAGCAGCACCTCACGTTCGCAAAAAGTAACGATTAACGTTTGTCTATTCGTAAAAAGGTCAGCAAATTGCTGGCCTTTTTTATATACTCTTCTCACCTTTCCAGCACAAAGCCTACAAGATGTCCGGTGAATTTAGTTTAATCGACAAGTACTTCGCGCATAAACAACAGCAACGCAAAGATGTGGTTTTAGCGCAAGGTGATGATTGCGCCATTGTCGCGCCTCCTGCTGACAGTCACATTGCCATTAGCACAGATACTTTAGTATCGGGGACGCACTTTCTTTCAGATGCCGATCCAGCATGGATAGCTCACAAAGCACTGGCCTCAAACATTAGCGATTTGGCTGCAATGGGCGCTTCGCCTGCTTGGGTTTCTATGGGTATTTCATTGCCTGAAGTTAATGAACCTTGGTTAGAACGATTCTGTTCGGCTTTTTTTCCCTTGCGGATTACTACGGTATACAGCTTATTGGTGGTGATACCACTAAGGGTCCACTAACCATTACTTTGACTGTGCAAGGTACAATACCTCATGGTAAGGCGTTAACTCGAGGTGGCGCAAATTCCGGAGATTGGATTTATGTCACTGGTTTCCTTGGGGATGCTAAGGCCGGTCTTGATGTGATATTGGAAAATAATATCAGTGCAGATAAAGCGCTTAATCACGAATTAGAAAAACGCCATTTTAAGTCAACGCCAAGAGTACTTGCGGGAATTGCGCTACGAGATATCGCATCGGCTGCTATTGATATCTCTGATGGACTCATTTCCGATCTTGGGCATATATTAAAACGTTCCAATGTTGGGGCTCGCATTGATGTGGATTTACTGCCCATCTCTTCGGAATTGATGCAAATTTGTTGATTCTTTGGATATTGCTAAGCAATATGCCCTGACCAGTGGAGAAGAGTACGAGCTCTGTTTTACGGTACCAGAGGCCAATAGAGGGCAGCTGGAGACCGCGTTATCAAACACGCCGTTTACCTGTGTAGGACAAATAACAGGGACTGGCAATCTTGATCTACATTCTAATGACCAACCACTTGACTGGCAGTTAGGTGGATATGACCACTTTAAGGTGAGCCAATGAGTAACCCTCTCGACTTAATCTCTTTGAAAAACCCATGGCATTTACTTGCAACTGGCTTCGGCAGCGGTCTATCTCCGGTGGTTCCCGGAACCATGGCACTCTGGCAGCGATTCCCTTATATCTACTTTTAGCGCAACTTCCTTTGAGCATGTATTTGGTTGCGGTTTTATTGTCTTGCCTTATTGGGATAAAAATCTGCCAAGTAACCTCTGATGATATGGGTGTTCACGACCATGGCTCCATCGTTTGGGATGAATTCGCTGGATTTTGGATCACTATGGCGATAGTGCCAGCACTTAAATTACCGGTGGATGATTGGAAGTGGCTACTAACAGGTTTTGTACTATTTCGTTT
>ASHK01000389.1 GCA_000695745.1 Vibrio madracius
TATCTAATTTGATTATCATCAACGAGTGCCCACACAGATTGATAGGTCTATATTTTTAAAGAACATTTTCTAACTCTCGAGCCGCTTCGCGTCTCGTCGTTAGGGGTGCGTATCTTACGCTTCCCGTTTTGAGAGTCAAGCATTTTTTCAAACTTTCTTTTCTCTCTCAACCGACTCAGCTTTGTGACTTTCGTCTCACTCCGTGTCGGTGAGGCGGCATTATAGAGATCACGCAAACTATGACAAGTGTTTTTTTGAATTTATTTTCCGTTCGTTCAAAAAGCCATCGATGCGATGTTTTTTCGATAAAAAATTCAACATTTGAAATACATCACACCAATTAATTTGAAAAATTACACTCAACTACGTAATATTCCTATATCTATTTGTTAACGATAGATGCCATTATTCGCAAATAAAAAGTAGTACTTTAATATGGACTCCAATAAATCTCTTTTTCTGGTAGTAGCGATCGCAATATTAGGCGGTATTGTTTTTTCTCAATTCGCTGATATGCCACCAGCTCTCGCTTTTGTCATCGGTGTAGTAGCCACCTTCTTTGTTGTTAAGTTTTCTACTGCTTCACCAACACCATCTGCAGAATCTACTAAGTCGACTAAAACACTCTATGTCGGCAATCTTCCTTATAAGGCTAACGAATCCCACGTAAAAGAACTCTTTGCTGAGCATGGAGAGGTATTTGCTGTCAGATTAATGAAGGATAAGCGCACGGGTAAACGTCGTGGATTTGGTTTTGTTGTGATGGCGCGCTCCGATGCGAAAGCCGCAATCAAAGCTCTAAACGAAAAGGATTATATGCAACGCACTTTAAAGGTTCGTATTGCTAATGATCCGAAGCATCCTGAATCGGCAACAACTGAACAGGAGTAAAACAGAGTTGTCGTAGTGTTTTATTTAGTGCTTCTTCTTCAAAAGGAGGAGCACTACTAAACGCCTCTAATGTGCCCTGACTTGATAACCCGTGCTTAATTTCTAATAAGCTATCTACTCTTCGCGCAATTGCCTCTCCGGAATCAACCAACTCTACATTTTTACCTAACACCAATGATATCTCTTCTCTAATCAGAGGAAAGTGAGTACAGCCCAACACGGCAACGTCAACTTCACCTTTAATTGGAGATAATATGTGTTCCAATTCTTGAAGGTCGACGGATTCATTCCTGAGCTTTTGTTCTGCCATTTCAACCAAGCGGCTATCACCAATCAGCTTCACTTCTTTATCTGTCGCGAAATTGCGGATTAAGTCATGGGTGTATTGACGAGTGATGGTCGCAGGGGTCGCGATCAGACCTACAGCGGTTTTAGAAAGCAATGAGGCAGGTTTAATGGCGGGCACCACTCCCACCACAGGAATGTCTATCTGTTGTCTCAAGTGCGGAAGCACAATGGTACTTGCCGTATTACAAGCAATAACGACAATATCAATCGTCTTACGCTGCATCATTTGCTGCACCAAAGTACAAGTGCGGCTAATGAGCGTTTCTGGCGCTAGTTCACCATAAGGATAGGCTTCATTGTCAAATAGGTAGGTGTAGTTTTCGTAAGGTAAACGTTGGACGATTTCTTTAAATACAGAAAGCCCACCTACACCAGAGTCAAATATCAGTATATTTCTTCGATTCATTGATTAACGCATTATGCTCACTACTAACCTGTTCGCTAACATGATACTCATAACGCGATTGTCGGTAAACTTAACCGCGATGTTCTGACTCAACGCTGTATCTTAGATGACTAAATCTAGGCCCCGATTCAATTTTGATAGGCTTGATTGAAATAGGATGACTAAAATATTTCGAATTACAAACTAACGTATGGAACTCTCCATCTTCTCCACAAGGATCAACATTAATCGGTAATTGTTGAATCAACTCTTCGGTATATCGTACACCGCACAGTGATTCCGAAAGCACGCTCCTGTCTATGGTGACCAATACCGTTTCAATCCCTCTATGGACAATCTCTTGCGCGAGTTTCGAACTGCACTCCCCCATCAAAGGGAAAACGGCCTCTAGCCCTGCTGGTTCGACATAGCTTTTTCGATATTCCATGATGCCATTACAGAACATATCACCGAACGCTATCCCATCTACTGATAAGCTAGATGATTTAACCCCCTCAATAACAAGCGATTGATAAACGTCATTAGGCGGAAAGACTTCTGGGAGCTCTATGGTGACCAACGGCATACCCAATCTATCAGCTTGCAATTGGACCACTTCTAAAGGAGTGACTTGAAAGGGCACCTCGCCCTTAACATGGGTAGTGTAAAGACCAACCACATTATAGTCTGGCGATTCCATTAGCCGTTCGAATGTGAGCGTCGAGTCTTTACCCGATGACCAACTGATGATGATATTTTTCATAGATATTCGTTAGCAGGGGGGCAAAGCCCCCCTGTTTATTACTTAAAATTGGTAAGACGTCTGCAGGAACCAAACTCGCCCCTGAGCTTTATAATCCGTCGCCGTTTCGTACTCTTTATCAAACAGGTTCTCTACTCGCCCTGACAACAACCAATTTGGTGTCAAGTTGTAGTTCGCTGCGAGATCCCAAATGACGTAACCTGGCAATCGATCTAAATTACTTGGATCAGAGTAGCGTTCACCCTGATAAAGCATCCCTAATGAAGCATTCCAGTTATCCGTGATATAAGAACCTCGCCAACTTGCCGTTTCTTTTGCTCTTCTTGCCAGCTGTAGACCTTTCGAATCTTTTGGATCCATATAGCCTAGTGACACATCATGAGAGATAAAGCCCGTTTGGAATTGTGCATCAAATTCTACACCTTTAATCGTGGCATCAACATTCTCAGGCGTCCAGATTGGCGGATAATAGATAATCATATTATCTATTTCTGATTGATAGGCACTAAGACGCCAAGTGATAAGGTCATGTACGCCATCAATACCAATTTCGGTTGATTTAGATTCTTGAGGCTTCAGATCAGGGTTACCAGAGTTTGGGTAATATAGATCGTTAAAAGTTGGCGCTTTAAATGCTGTACCGCTACTCACGTAAGCCTTCAACCCTTGCGTAAATTGCCAACCTAGAGCCAATGACCACGTGGTATGCTCACCATAACTCTCGTTGTCATCATGTCGAGCACTGGCGTCTAACATGAATGCTTGCCATCGTGAAGACGAGGTGACAAAGACCGCATTATTGGTTCGCGACTGCTTGGTGTATACCGTTGTACCGGTGACATTCTCATCCTCTAAATCCACGCCAGCATTGATCGTCCAATTCTCAGATACTGCAAAAGCATTGATCCAGTTTGCGACATTTCTTCGGGTGACAAACGAGCTTTGTGACGCTGGGGAGGATTCT
>ASHK01000390.1 GCA_000695745.1 Vibrio madracius
CTTACTTTGCTCAACGAGTGCTCGTCTGTCTTGGAAGTTAATATCACTCCAGCGAAGCTTTAAGAGCTCTGTTCGTCTTGCACCTGTAGTTATTGCCATAAGCACCAATAAGTGAAGTCTATTCCAGTTGGACTCTTTGACAGCTTGAAGAAGACGAGCCTGCTCTACATTAGTCAGGAAACGAGTTCTCTTGTTATCTTCTTTAAACTGCTTAACTTCCCGAGCAGGGTTATGCTTTGTGTCGTACTCATTACTCAAATAGCTATAGACTGCACTCAGAGCGGCTTTATAGCGGTTGAGAGTAGAATGGGCTAACCCATTTGGCTTTAAGCTGCTTCAGAGCCTCTCTAACGCTTTTCTTCGTAACTTGACCAGCTTTCTTCATACCCAAGATCGAACACCACCAGCGGAGCCTCTGAGAGATCGATGTATCCTTGCCCGTGTGTTGTTCAAGATACTCATTACATGCATCTGTCAGCGTCATTTCTGCCATTGCATGACTAGTAAGTAAATCTGCAAAATCATTATCAGCCATTAGACGAGCGTGAAACTGCTCTGCGTCTTTCTTCCGATTAAAAGACCTAGATACGCGTGTTCCATTACGCATGACTTGCACACGATAGCTGAAGCCAGTTTTCTTTTTGAGCTTTTGAATCGCCATAGTTAAACCTATTACCCATATTTACACATGAAAAAGTTCAACCGCAGCATTGTGAGAGAGTTTTCCGTACCCCAGATACGAAAAAAAGCCTTGCAATAGCAAAGCTTTAAAAGATGGTACCGGTGGGCGGACTTGAACCGCCACGCCCGAAGGCAACGGATTTTGAATCCGTCGTGTATACCAATTTCACCACACCGGCATCTTGGACTAATGTCCTTCGATGTTTGGCATTATACGTAAGCTCTCGTTGCGTGCAACAACAAAACGCTGAATATTCTATTGTTTGCTGATATTTTCGCCACAATGTGATGATATTCAGCCTAAGAGGCTTTCTTCACGTCGATAGAATCGCTATCCTGTGGCCAGTTTTGACTATTTAATGATGTATTCAATGGAAACTCAATCTCTTCCACCAGCAGGCTTCTTTAGACGACTTGGGGCGTTGTTTTATGACAGTTTAATCATTCTTGCCGTCATTATGATGGCCGGGGGTATTGTTGTCGCAATACTAGAAGCGTTAGTGGCCGCAGGAGTCATGAATTATGCCCCTTATACCGACGCGAGTGACTTTCTCGGAAACCATCCATTTTGGAGCCTGTTTACACCGCATACCTCGCTTTCGCATGGATCTACTTTTTAGTGTTTTTTTGGACTCGAGCTGGACAGACATTAGGAATGCGAGCTTGGAAAATTGAACTACAAAATCTAGAAGGCGGCAGAATTACGGTCACTCAGGCGTTAATCCGCATTGCAACCTCTGCGTTTGGCCTAGCTAACTTGTCGGTCCCAATCGATCCTCAAAAACGCGGATTTCATGATATTTGGGCTAAGACGAAAGTTGTGGTTTTACCCAAAGCAAAGTAAATCACTACGAATAAAAAAAAGGTGCCTTTCGGCACCTTTTTCATTTCAACGAATAAGTATCACAACCATTAAGCTTTGTATGCTTTGAATGCGTTGATTAGACCATTAGTCGAGCTATCGTGAGATGTCACTTCGCTGTCATCAGCAAGCTCAGGTAGGATTTGGTTAGCCAGTTGCTTACCAAGTTCTACACCCCATTGGTCAAAGCTGAAGATATTCCAGATAATACCTTGAGTGAAGATCTTGTGCTCATACATCGCGATTAGGTTACCCAGAGTACGAGGTGTGATTTGCTTCACTAGGATTGAGTTGGTTGGACGGTTACCTTCGAAGATCTTAAATGGTACTAGATCTTTCACTTCTTCCGCACTCTTACCTGCTTTTGCGAACTCAGCTTCAACCGTCTCTTTAGACTTACCGAATGCAAGTGCCTCAGTTTGAGCAAAGAAGTTAGACATTAGCTTCTGATGATGATCGCTCACTTGGTTGTGAGAGATAGCAGGCGCGATGAAATCACAAGGGATCAGTTTAGTACCTTGGTGGATTAGCTGATAGAACGCATGTTGACCGTTCGTACCAGGCTCACCCCAGATGATAGGACCTGTTTGATAGTCAACCGCATCACCATTGCGGTCAGTATACTTACCGTTTGATTCCATATTGCCTTGCTGGAAGTAAGCCGCAAAACGATGCATATACTGGTCGTAAGGCAGAATCGCTTCAGACTCCGCACCGTGGAAGTTGTTGTACCAAATACCGATTAGCGCCAGTAGTACTGGAATGTTGCTTTCTAGTTCAGTTTCAGCAAAGTGCTTATCCATCTCATGCGCACCAGTTAAAAGCTCAACAAAGTTGTCAAAGCCCACTGCTAGAACGATAGATAGACCAATTGCAGACCATAGTGAATAGCGACCGCCGACCCAGTCCCAGAATTCGAACATGTTGTCTGTATCGATACCAAACTCAGACACGGCTGTTGCGTTTGTAGAAAGCGCCGCAAAGTGCTTAGCAACGTGTGCTTCATCTTGTGCTGTCGCTAAGAACCAATCGCGAGCAGAGTGTGCGTTGGTCATCGTCTCTTGAGTCGTAAATGTCTTAGAAGCAACTAGGAATAATGTTGTTTCTGGGTTTACTTTCTTAAGAGTCTCAGCGATGTGCGTACCATCCACATTTGATACAAAATGCATATTGAGATGGTTAGTGTAAGGTGCCAGCGCTTCTGTCACCATGTAAGGACCAAGGTCAGAACCACCGATACCAATGTTTACTACGTCAGTAATCGCTTTACCTGTGTAGCCTTTCCAGTCACCAGAAATGATGCGCTCAGAGAAACCTTTCATTTTCTCTAATACTGCGTTTACCGCTGGCATAACATCTTCGCCGTTAACCATGATTGGCGTGTTGCTGCGGTTACGTAGTGCAACGTGAAGAACAGAACGACCTTCTGTTTGGTTGATTGTGTCACCAGCAAACATGGCTTTGATTGCGCCTTTAAGCTCAGTCTCGTTCGCTAGAGCAAATAGGTTCTTCATCGTGTCATCGTTGATTAGGTTCTTAGAGTAATCAACAAGAATGTCAGAGCCGAAGCGTGTAGAGAATTTGCCAAAACGGTCAGCGTCTTGAGCGAATAGCTCTGTTAAATCCATATCTTGCGCTGATTCGAAGTGCGCAGTCAGTGCTTTCCAAGCATCAGTTTGCGTTGGATTGATGTTTTTCAACATGGTCTCTATCCCAATTTTTAGTCGGTTTTATTCCCAATCCCCCCAAGGAAAAGGAATCCCCAGTTTAGCGAATAATAAACAGTATATTCTAAATACAGCCCAGTGCCTTTTTAGGTTCACTCGACGTTACAAACTTGTCTTCCGTTTACAAAGTCTAGACTTTGTTTTCGTAATAATTTTTCAGGCGTAATTATGAACCAGAGCTATTGCACTCACCTTGAGATAGGTCACGTAACGGTTCACAATATAAACAAAATAGGTAAACACCCTACCACTATGCAGCACAATAATACAGAGGAGCCTTTATGTGGCAACAAAAGACATTGTACCTCAGCGCTAAGAGGCGCGGCTTTCACCTAATAACTGATGAAATTGAACAACAACTACCACAGTTACGAGACTACTCTGTAGGTTTACTACATCTCTTCATCCAACATACCTCAGCCAGTCTAACCTTAAATGAAAATGCCGACCCGACAGTACGAAGTGATATGGAAAGTCACTTCAATTGTTATGTTCCTGAGAACGCGCCGTACTATAAACACACCTATGAGGGTAGCGATGACATGCCTGCTCATATTAAGAGTTCACTGCTTGGCGCAAGCGTGACCATTCCAATTAGCCAAGGGCAATTAGCGTTAGGGACATGGCAAGGCATTTACTTAGGAGAGCATCGGGACTTCGGTGGGGAGCGACGAATTATTGCCACGTTGCAGGGGCAGATTTGAGGTAAGAACGGTTGCGATGCCCTGGATAGCTAACGCCTTGTCTGCCTGTTGTGACGAGGCAGACAAAGGTTGGTTTGAAGAGCACTAGGAGTCGTTCCCTACCTAATCAGGGATGACAATATTTAGCTTCGATCGAATGCTTGAGTTCGGTATCGAGGCTCGGTATCGAATAGTGTCCGACGTCACTTCGTCTCGCTATAGCTCATTTCAACGCGAGAAGTGAGCTTAGTCACCAGCTCATAAGCAATAGTACCAATGTGCTCAGCGACTTCTTCAGATGGAAGCGCTTCCCCCACAAAATGGCTTCATCACCCACTTGATCTAGGGCATCTGGGCCAAGGTCAACGGTCAGCATGTCCATCGATACTCGACCGGCTATTGGTACTTTACGACCATTCACTAATACCGGTGTGCCATTAGGTGCAGTGCGAGGGTAGCCATCGCCATAGCCAATCGCAATCACACCGACTTTCGTGTCTCGTTGACTGGTCCAAGTCGCCCCATACCCCACACTTTCGCCTTTCTTTACATCGCGTACTGCAATCAAGTGAGACTTAAGTGTCATAACAGGTTGAAAGCCCATATCGGCTGCCGTCTTGTCTCCAAAAGGAGAGACACCGTACATAATAATCCCTGGACGAACCCAGTCTAATTGACTTTGCTGCCACTCAAGAAGACCTGCAGAGGCCGCCATAGAACGCTCACCATTACAGCCTTCTGTTAATGACAAAAACAGCTCTATTTGCTTTTGAGTCATGGTGTTATCCAGCTCATCAGCACAACCAAAATGACTCATATAACGCAGCGGCTTCGCCACATTCTCACAGCGATGTAAACGCTCGACGAACTCTTGGTACTGTTCTTCACGAACGCCTAGACGGTGCATGCCGCTATCCACTTTAAGCCAAACAACGACCGGAGTTTCTAGCTCTGCCTGCTCTAGTGCATCAAGCTGTTCATAACAATGCACCACCGTTTGTATATTATTGGTCACTAACACCGGGAGATCATTTGGTGAGTAGAAACCCTCAAGCAGTAGTATCGGTTTTACCACACCACTCGCTCTGAGTTGTAACGCCTCTTCAATGCGAGCCACACCAAATGCATCTGCACCCGCAGCATTTTTGGCGATATGTCGTAAACCATGGCCATAACCATTAGCTTTCACTACCGCCATTACTTTGCTACTCGGTGCTTTCTGTTTAATACACGCTAGATTGTGCGCCAGCGCATCCAAATTAATGTGCGCTGTCGCTGCTTTCATATAACTCATACGTCTGCCCTACTACTCTTCGTCAAACGCAGGACCTGCGTAGTTATCAAAGCGAGAATATTGACCTTGGAAGGTTAAGCGAACCGAGCCGATAGGACCGTTACGCTGCTTACCGATAATGATTTCTGCGATCCCTTTTAACGCACTGTCAGGGTGATAAACTTCATCACGGTAAATAAACATGATTAAGTCGGCATCCTGCTCGATAGAGCCGGATTCACGAAGGTCAGAGTTCACTGGACGTTTATCAGCACGTTGCTCCAAGGAACGGTTGAGCTGAGACAGAGCAACCACAGGAACATTTAACTCTTTTGCGAGTGCTTTCAGTGAGCGCGAAATCTCTGCGATTTCAAGAGTACGGTTATCAGACAGCGACGGTACGCGCATCAATTGAAGATAGTCGACCATGATAAGACTGAGACCACCGTGTTCACGAGCAATACGTCGAGCGCGCGAACGCACTTCGGTTGGTGTCAGTCCAGAACTGTCATCGATATACATGTTCTTCTTCTCCATGAGCATGCCCATGGTGGTCGAAATTTTCGCCAATCCTCATCGTCTAATTGACCGGTACGAATCTTGGTTTGATCCACGCGAGAAAGAGAAGCCAACATACGCATCATGATCTGTTCGGCAGGCATCTCTAGCGAGAAAATCAATACCGGTTTATCTTGCGACATCGCTGCATTTTCACATAAGTTCATTGCAAATGTCGTCTTACCCATCGATGGACGCGCCGCGACAATAATAAGATCCGAACCTTGAAGACCAGCGGTTTTTTTATTCAGATCATTAAATCCTGTCGTCACTCCGGTAACACCATCTTGTGGTGTTTTATACAGAATTTCGATTCGTTCTAGTGTTTTTTCGAGTATGTTATCAACATTTTGTGGGCCTTCATT